>JBOHRM010000319.1:0-7013 GCA_050732715.1 Longimicrobiales bacterium | reverse complement strand
GCAGGCTGGAAAGGGTGCGGGTCACGGCCAACGCTGCACCGAGCCCCAATGCGATGCCGATGAGTGCGAGCACGGTTCCCTGTCGTACGACCAGCCACCGGACGTCCCCTGTCCGGGCGCCCAGTGCCATCCGGATACCGATCTCATTGGTGCGACGGTTCACCATATACGCGATCACGCCATAGATGCCCACCGCCCCAAGCAGCAGAGCGACCCCTGCAAAGATGCCGAGCAGCAACGTGGAAAATCGCGCTTCCGAAAAGGCGGTATCCACGATCTGTTCCATGGTCCGGATTTCCGACACGGGGAGGCTCGGATCCATGGACCGGATCGCCTCGCGCACCCGCTCGGTCGCCGCCAACGGATCCGAGGCTGTCTTGATGACCAGCGCCATGTTGCTCACACCGCCCAGCACCAGAGGAAGCTGCGCGTGTGGGAAATACATCACGGGCAGGGCTTCCTCGACGACGGCGTTGTGACGCACGTCGCCGACCACACCCACGACCGTGAACCACGGCCCGTCGCGGCCGCCGATGCGAAATCGTTTGCCGAGGGCGATCTCGCTCGGCCAGTACCGTTCGGCCATCGCTTCGCTGATCACCACGGATGGCAGGCCGTCCGTCCGATCCGTTTCTTCCACGAAGCGGCCGCGTATCCGTGTCATCCCCATGGCCTCGAAGTAATCGGGCGTGACGACTTGCAGGTGTCCGAAGAATCGGTCGCCCGCCGACTCCGATCGCCCCTCAATGTCGATGCCCCAGTCCCCGATCGTGCTCGCCAGCGGCACCGCGACCGCGGCCCCGGCGGAGCGGACATCGGGGAGCGTCTCCACCTGTTCGAGGAGCAGACGGTAGAACGCGGTGATGTCCGTGGCCTCGGGGTAATCCGCGGCCGGCAGCGAGAGCCGCAGGGTGAGCACGCTTTCCGGGTTCAGCCCGAGCTCGATCCGTTGGAGTTCCCAGAAGCTGCGGACCATGAGCCCGGCGCCGATCACGAGCACGACCGACAGGGCGATCTCGGCGATCACGAGGGCGCTCCGCAAGCGGTGGCCGCTTCGACCGAGCACCGAGCTCCGGCCGCCTTCTTTGAGTCGTGCGACGAGGTCAGGGCGTGAAGCCCGAAACGCGGGGATCGCGCCGAAGAGGATTCCCGTCAGCAGAGCGACCAAACCCGTGAACGCGAGCACGCGACCATCCAGTGCGACCTGATCCACTCGGGGAATGCTCGCCGGATCCAGCGCAACCAGCACCTTCACCCCGAGCAAGGCGAGAAATAGACCGAGCAGGCCGCCGCCGATGGCCAGCAGCACGCTCTCCGTCAGAATCTGGCGCACGATCCTGCGACGTCCGGCGCCCAGCGCCACGCGTAGCGCCATCTCCTTCTGGCGCTTATCGCCGCGGACCAGGAGTAGGTTGGCCACGTTGACACATGCGATCAGCAGGACGAAACCGACGGCGCCAAAGAAGACGAGGAGTGCATGACGGACGTCGCCGACCACCTCCTTCTGAACTGGAACCGCGAAGGCAGTGAAGTCCTCCAGGTCTTCGATGCCTTCCTCGATCCAGCGCCGGGTCAGCACCTCGAGCTCGGCGTTCGCCTGCTCGATAGTTGCGCCGGGCCGGAGACGCCCGACGCCCTGGAGGTTGTGGAACCCCCGCGCGCCCAGATCGTCGGGGTTAAGCGCAAGAGGCACCCAGAGCTGAATGGCGTCCTCGGTTTCGTAGTCGACCGGCAACCGGAAGGACGCCGGCATCACGCCTACCACCGTACGGAGACTTCCATCGACCCGTATCGTCGATCCAACGATGGATGGCTCCCCTCCGAACCGACGCCGCCAGAGCCCGTGGCTCAGTGCGACGACATCGTCGCGCCCCGACACGTCCTCCTCCGCGGTGAACGTCCGCCCGATCATCGCCTCGGCCCCGAGCGCGTCGAACAGGTTCGCGGTCACCCGCGCGGCGGAGAGTCGCTCCGGCTCCGCGTCTCCGGTCAGGTTCACATCCGTCTGCCGATAGGCGGCCAGCTCTTCGAGGCTGCGGATCCCCTGCCGGTAATCCATGAGCTCCGGCGCGGAGAGCGACATCTGCTCTCTGTCGGAAAAGGAATTCCACACCATTACGACGCGGTGGGGTTCGCCGTACGGCAGCGGGCGCAGCAGCACGGAGCTGACCACACTGAAGATCGCCGTATTGGCGCCGATGCCGATCGCCAGTGTGAGCACCGCGACGGCAGCGAAGCCGGGGCTCTTGCGAAGCGAGCGGGCGGCGTAGCGAAGATCCTGAAAGAGTGTTTCCATGGTCATCGTCTCGCCTCGCATCGGGGGCGTGTAGCGCGGATCCTGGCTAAGATCCTTCGTCGGCCTCGCGATCATCGTCCCCTCACCGTGCGTCCGCCGCGCCCAGAAGCCACGGGGCGGATAATGAACCGCCGCCGAGAGCAACTGGCATGCGTACCACAGGTCGGCCGAGAAGCGACCCCTCTGCACGCGCTCGGCATACAGCTCGTCGAGATCTCCGATCAGTCCATCGCGCACATGGCCCGGCGGAAGGACCGAGGTCAGGAGACGACGCATGATCGGCGGGGGACCCGGGTTCATGCATCCCCCAGTGTGGCTTCGAGGCCATCCCACACGCGAAGCAGTGTCGCGCGTTGATCGGCGAGCGCGCGCACGCCTTCGGGCGTCACCTCGATGAACCGTTTGGGTCGACCGCCCCGCTTCGCATCCGGCTCCCCCGTCCGGCTGACCACGTAGCCCTTGCGTTCGAGGCGATCGAGTGTGGCGTAGAGAGCACCGCCCAACACCCGCCGCCCACTGCGCTCCTCGAGCTCCCGCACGAGCTGCGCGCCGTAGCCACCCTCGAGTCGCAACGCCGTCGCGAGCACGAGGTGTTCGAACTCGCCGAGGGCGGCTCGTTCCGTCATGGGCTGCGTCTCCAGAGTTCAGCTTTTCTAGATACTAGGATTGCTACAACCTAATGCAGTAGGGTTGAGGCCGCAAGGCCGATGGCGACAAAATGTCCGCGCTCCACCGGTTCGCGGGTCACCGAGTCGCGCACTGTGATCGAGGCAGTCCGCCAACCGAGGGCAGGTTGGGGCAGAAGGCCCCGCCCGCTGCCGCAGGGCTTGCTTTCAAGACCGACTCGGCATGATAAGATCGAGACGACGGTTGCGCTTTTGCCGGTAGATTGTGAAGTCGTCGTCGATGGTGAAAACACGAGGATCACGGAAGGTCTCCGAGATCGTCACCAGACACGCATCGGCAAACGACATAGGGACGTTCGCATACTTGCTCATCAGCTCGTGAACACGCCGGATGTGGTCCATGTACCGGAAGGATACGTCAAATCCGCCGGAATCGATCAGCGCATTGAGCTGCCGCGTCCCGTCGTGCACGCCGGCCAGCAGGTGGTGTGCTTCCGCCAGCACGGCCTCGCATGTGTATACCGGAGCATCGAGCTCGGACGCCGTGGCCTTCGCCCAGGTGTGGTATTGATCGCGACGGTTTAGAAGAGCAACGATCGGACCGGTGTCCGCCAAAAGGTTCACTTTGTCTTCCGAGCTCGACGCGATTGCCCGAAACCGCGCATGTGGTCCGGGTTGGTGGAAAGGTCGGTCGGGCCGCTCACCGAGCCAACCAGGCGCTCGATGCTTTCGAGCAACGAGCCGGAGGGCGGCACCTGCTCGCGCCCTTCGAGGGCTGCGTCGACCAGCCTCAGGACGGCTTCCTTTGCTGTGGAGCCTTCTGCCCTGGCCAGCCGCTTAATCCTCGCCTTCTGTGCTGGCGTTAACTTCATGCCAAACCAGACGGTGCGTTGTTTGTAGGTGGTCATGGCGATCTCCCGGCGCATGTTGCAACGTAATATAAGTGTGTTGCAACAGACGATCAACCTCTGAATTGACCTCACGACGTTGTCGGTTGTAGCCGATCACGCGCGCAAGCTTTCAGCGACCTCGAGCTCGAGTCGCGTCGTCACCGGCGACGCCTCGATCGCCACGTTGTTCGGGTTGTACGGGACTCACAGAGATCCGAACTGCGGCTCGAGCGGCGGCATCGGCCGAACGGCGAAATGGCGTGCGCTAGCGCTGGACGAAGCTGCGGGCGAGCAATGCGAGGTTGGCGGGGCGTTCGGCGAGGCGGCGAACGAACCAGGGGAACCAGTCGGTGCCATAGCTGATGAGCACGCGGACGAGCGGGCCATCGGCCATGGCGAGGAGCCGTTGCCGGTCGGCGACGCGGATGCCGTCGAGCATCTGGATCTCGAAGCTCGATGTGGGCACGCCGCGTTTGCGGGCGTCGCGTAGGATGCGGTCCACCAATGCGACGTCGTGCGTGCCGAGCGCGGGGAGCGGTGCCGGGTCGAGGCCCGCGTCGGGGTCGTCGCCGTGTACGCCACCCTGGACGAGGTCACCGTCGTGGCCGTGCGTGTTACTGTGGCGGGAGTCGCGGTCGCGCTCCTGGCTCAAAGCGCCGCCGCGTGTGTCGCGGTGCAGCTCGAGCAGGCGCAGGGCGAACCGGTGGAACTCGGCGTCGACGTCTTCTTTGCGCTGCCACGCGATCTCGGGCGGCTCGTTGTACGCGCCTTTGACGAGGCGGATCGCGGTGGTCTCGGCGGCGAGCGTCTCGAGGTCCCGTTCCGTGCGGTGGAGGTACGCCTGGAGGCAGATGCCGATGTTGCGATGGCGCCGGAGGACGGAACGGAAGATCTCGATCGTGCGATTCGTCAGCGCACTCCCCTCCATGTCCACCCAGACGGCGCTCCCGGTTCGGGCCGCGCGCCCGGCGATATCCGCAAGGAGGCCGGCGACGCGGGCGTCATCGGCTGTCACGTCAGGGTCTACGCCGCTTGCGGCCTCCTCCCGCTGGGGTGAGCGGCGCGACGCGCCGCGGTCAGGCACGGTTGCCGCGGCAGAGACCCGGCCATTGGCCTCCTCGCGGTGAGTCGCGCTTTGCGATGGACCGCGGTCCGGCACGATCGCCGCGGCAAAGACGTCGCTCTCGATCTCACGGCGCCGAGGATCGGTGCTGATTTCGGCGGACCGGCTCACCGCGGTCAACCCGAGATGGGAGAGCTTGACCGAGATGTGTGCGGGGAGCGACGCCTCCGCGATGCGGTCGAGAGCGTACCGATAGTGGTCGCACACACGCATGATCTCTTCCGCATTGGCGATATCCTCGCCGAGCCGCGAGACGAGCGCCGCGGCGCCCGCACGGGCGAGGTCCGACGCAACACCGAGCGCCGCGTTGATGTCGTCTCCCGCAATGAACCGGCGCGCCGCCGCCCGCACGAAGCGGTACCGCGGCACGTGCTCCGCGAGCCAGCGGCTCCGTGACGCCGCCAACAGCGAACGTCGCAGCATCGGTCAGTGCCTCCCCGTCGATACTGGCGTTTCGGGTTCCCGCCGCTTCCCGGTGGGGTCCTGACGCTCGAATCAAACTACAGCGCCGGCCGCGGCGACGCCCAGCGCAAAGCGCGGCCGTGGCGACCAAGACTCTTCTCACCGTTCGCCGTACTGGTCGTAGCGGCGCTCGTGAGGGTTCACATCTCCCATCTCGGTCACGTGAGTCGCGCGGTTCGGGACTTGGCATCGGATGCGAATGCCAACCCGCATCCCGTGTTGATAAACGCCGCGAGATGGGCGTTTTAGCCGCGGTCCCAATACCATCACGCGCCAAAGCACCCCGCGGCTATGATGCGACCGCGCGTGGTTCGGCGGTGAGCCCCCCGCGAGCATGGCGGCCCCACGCGAGCATGGCGGCCCCACGCGAGCATGGCGGACCACGCGAGCATGGCGGACCACGCGAGCACGGCGCCCCACGTGAGCATGGGCCCGCCCGCGAGCATGGTGGCGGCGCGCTTGGTGCGCGACCTCGACGTTACTGCGGCGCGTCTCGCGTTTGCTCACGCTTGGATCGATCCAGTCCCGCGAGTTGTTCGCGGCGGCGGAAGCGTTCCGTCAAAAAGCTGGGCGTGTCGGGCGGTCATGGCTTCCGTACCGATTGGCAAAAAATGGCGGAACCATGCGGATTTTTGCCTGTCACGGGTGTGCGCCCGTGGTGTGTGTTTCGCGGGGTCTAAGCATGGAAATTGCGCAACGGCGGCGGTACGCGGAAACGGGCGAGCGGTGCGGGTCTGGGCAGAGGAGAAAGCGATGGCGGAAGAGCGGCCGGCGGGAGTGCGCGTACAGGTCGCGGGTGCGAAGCCGCAGGATGTGGGCACGGGCACGGCGCGTGTGGGCCGGGCGGCGCTCGATGCGCTGGGTCTGAGGGAAGGCGAGGTTCTCGAGATCGTGGGGAAGCGCACGACGGCGGCGCTCGCGCTTTCGTCGTACCCGGAGGACAACGGTCTCGAGGTGCTGCGGCTGGACGGGCTGCAGCGCGGCAATGCGGGCGTGAGCATTGGTGACCACGTCGAGCTGCGGCGCGCGGATGCGAAGGCCGCGCGGCGCGTGCAGCTCGCGCCGGCGCAGAAGAACCTGCGGCTGGTCGGCTCGGGCCAGATGCTGCGGCGCACGCTGTTCCAGCGGCCGCTCGTGGCGGGCGACGTCATCTCGACCTCGATCTATCAGCGCAACGCACTCGGGCTCGAGCGCGGCGCGATGCCGGACGAGCTGTTCCGCATGTTCTTCGAGCAGCCGGCATTCGGGCTGCAGGAGATCCGGCTGCGCGTGGTGTCGGCGCAGCCGCGCGGGGTCGTGCAGATCGGGCAGGAAACCGAGATCGAGCTGCTGCCCGAGCACGTCGAGATGGAGGAGGTCGGCCGCTACGACATCACGTACGACGACGTCGGCGGCCTCGGCGACACATTGCAACAAGTTCGCGAGCTGATCGAGCTGCCGCTCAAGCACCCCGAGCTGTTCTCGCGCCTCGGCATCGACCCGCCGAAAGGCGTGCTGCTGCACGGCCCGCCCGGCACCGGCAAGACGCTGTTGGCGCGCGCCGTCGCGAACGAGTCGGACGCACGCTTCTATCACATCGCCGGACCCGAGATCATGGGTCGGTTCTACGGCGAATC
>JBOHRM010000318.1:0-4629 GCA_050732715.1 Longimicrobiales bacterium | reverse complement strand
GGGAACGAAGGGCCTCGCTCTGACCCTCTCCCCCGCGGGGGAGATGGGAACGAAGGGCCTCGCTCTGACCCTCTCCCCCGCGGGGGAGATGGGAACGAAGGGTCGCGCGTTGACCTCCGACTACATGGGCGAGAGGGGATCGTGGGGGTGGCCGGTGTCGCCTGGGGCGAGCCGTGCTTCCGCGAGGCGGCGAGGGGTGAGGTCGTCGCGGGCGGGCGGAAACTCGTGGGCAGCGCGCAGCGCCGAGAGCGCGGCGTCATCCTCCAGCATGGCTCGATCCTGATCGCCGGGGATCAATCGCCGGTGCTCGAGCTGCAAACCGTCCGGGATTCGAACGCCGCGCGCGCCCGCGAAACCGCGGCCGGAAACGCCACGCTGGACGAGCTGCTCGGCGGCGCCACGGCCGTCAATGACCTCGCCGCGGCCGTCATCGCCGGCTTCGAGGACCTCGGCGGCATCCGATTTGCCGCCGATTCACTGACCCGCGAGGAGCAGCGGCGCGCAGGTCAGCTCAGCGACCGCTATCGTTCCGAAGCCTGGACCCTGCGGCGCTGAGCCCCGGCCGGCAGCGCACGTGGCGGCGCGGACGATGACGACGGGATTCTCAGGGGGCCCATGGACACAGTCATCTCGACAGGACCCGAACCACGATATTCGAAATGCCTGGGCGAGTATGGAACGCTCGCGCAAAGGCGCGAAGCTCGCCAAGGATCCGCAAAGAACTCTCGACGCCCCCTTCGCGCACTTGGCGTCTTGGTGCGAGCATTCCTGCCATCGGCCGTGACGTCAGCCATGGCGTTTCTACTGAGCGCGCTCGCGCTGGCGTGCGGTGAAGGCCGTGCGCCCGCCGGCGCGGGCGCCGGTGAGGGCGGCACGATCATCGTCGGCATGCGCTCCGACTTCAGCGGCGGCGGCTTCAACCCCGTGACGAACTTCGACGTCAACACGAACGAGGTCATCAACTACGCGCTGTTCACGCCGCTGGTCCAATACGATGCCGAGCTCGCGGTCGAGCCGTATCTCGCGGAGTCGTGGCAGATCGAGGACGACACCGCCGTGGTGTTCCAGCTCCGTCGTGACGTCCGCTGGCACGACGGCCAGCCCGTGACCGCGGAGGACGTGAAGTTCACGTTCGACCTCGCCAAAGACCCGGCGACCGCGTCACTGCTCGAGTCCGCGTTCCTCGCCGAGGTCGCGAGCGCCGAGGTCATCGACAGCTTCACGATTCGGTTCGACTTCGAGCGGCCGCACGCGCAGGCGATCGAGGACTTCTGGTGGGCGCCCGTGCCGAAACACCTGCTCGAGGACGTGCCGGCGGCCGAACTGAGCCGCGCGCCGTTCAACCGCCGGCCGGCCGGCAGCGGCCCGTTCCGCTTCGTCGAATGGCGGGCCAACGACCGGCTCGTGATCGAGCCGAACCCGGATTTCCCGGCGGCGCTCGGCGGGCCCGCCGCCGCCACCCGCGTCGTCTTCCGCATCGTGCCCGAGGCGTCGACCATGTTGACCGAGCTGATCACCGGCGGCGTCCACGTGGACATCCCGCTCCTGCCGGACCAGGCCGACCAGGTCGAGCGGGCCGAGGGCCTTCGCCTCTACGCGTTCCCGGGCCGTCAGGTCTACTACATCGGTTGGAACAACGCGCGCGCGCCGTTCGATGATCCGCGCGTGCGCCGAGCCATGGCGCTCGCCATCGACCGCCGGCAGATCATCGACGCACTGCTGCACGGCCAGGGCTCGGTCGCGATGAGCACGATCCCGCCGTGGCACCCGACCTATGCCGCCGACGTCGAGCCGCTGCCTCACTCGCCCGAGGAGGCGGGCCGGCTGCTCGACGAGGCCGGCTGGACGCGGCCGGCCGCCAGTGGGTTCCGCCGCAACGCGGAGGGCCAGCCACTGCGCTTCACGATGCTCACCAGTGACGATCCCCTGCGCCGCGCCGTCGTCGAAGTGTTGCAGAGTCAGCTGCGCCAGGTCGGCGCCGAGGTGCAGGTCCGCGTCATGGAGTTCCAGACGATGCTCTCGCAGCATCGCGAGCGCGATTTCGACGCGGTCTTCACGAACTGGGTGCTCGACAACTTCCAGGTGGCGTCGTCACCGTTCGCGCTGTTCCACTCGAGCCGCGCCGACGTGCCTCGGTCCGCGAACCGCAGCAGCGTGCGCATCCCCACGCTCGATCAGGCGATCGAACGCGGCGCCGTCTCCGTCGACCCCGAGGCGCAGCGGCAGGCGTGGCGCGCGGTCACCCTCGAGCTCGAGGCGCAGCAGCCCGTCACGTTCATGTTCTGGCTGAACGAGCTCGCCGCCTCACGCGACGAGGTGCACGGAATCGTCATGGATCCGCGGGGAGAACTGCTTACGCTGCCGCGATGGACGCTGAGCGGAGACCGGTGATGTGTTCCGCATTCAGTTCCGAGTTCCGAGTTCCGAGTTCCGAGTTGGAACGGCGGAACTCGACCCGGAACCCGGAACCGAGGGCGCCGGAGGCGACGGAGGTCGACGAAGGGGCGAGGGTGAGCGGAGTGGGGAGTCCACCCGGAACCCGGAACCGGAAGGGCGCTGCCTGACCGATGGCGAGCTTCATACTACGCAGACTCCTCGGCGCGATCCCGCTGCTGCTCGGCGTCGCGACGTTGATCTTCTTCGTCTTGAACCTCGCGCCGGGTGACCCGGCGGCGCTCTACTACAACCCCACGATCCCGCCCGAGGTGATCGACCAGATCCGCCGCAACCTCGGGCTCGATCAGCCGATCCACGTGCGCTACCTGAAATGGCTCGGCGCGCTCGTGACCGGTGACTTCGGCTACTCGTTCGCGCGCAGCGAGCCCGTCTCCGCGATCGTGTTCGGTGCACTGCCGAACACGCTGATCCTGACCGGCATCGCGCTGCTGCTCGTGTTCGTGATCGGCGTCGCCATCGGCGTCTACCAGGCCGTCCGACAGTATTCGGTCGGAGACAGCGTGCTCAGCGTCGTCTCGTTGTTCTTCTATTCGATGCCGTCGTTCTGGCTCGCGCTGATGCTGATGCTCGTGCTCTCGCTGAAGGCGCACGAGTGGGGCTGGCCGATCGCGTTTCCGGCCACCGGCATCACCAGCGTCGACTACGATTTCCTGCCGCTCGGCGCGCGGATCGGGGACCGCCTGATGCACCTCATCCTCCCCGTGACCACGCTCACACTCGCGCTCGCCGCCGGCGTCGCACGCTACACACGCGGGCAGATGCTCGAGGTCATTCGGCAGGACTACGTGCGTACCGCGCGTGCGAAAGGGCTGCCCGAGCGCACCGTCATCTTCAAGCACGCGCTGCGCAACTCGCTGATCCCCGTGATCACACTGCTCGGCCTGTACCTGCCGTTCCTGTTCAGCGGCGCCGTCTTCGTCGAATACATCTTCGCATGGCCCGGCATGGGCCGCGTCATCGTCGACGCGATCTTCCAGCGCGACTACCCCGTGGTGATGGCGACGAGCTTCATCTTCGCCGCCATGGTCGTGGCCGGGAACCTCCTCGCCGACGTGCTCTACGCCGTGGCCGACCCGCGCATCCGTTATGACTGAGGGAAAGCGGTTCCGGGTTCCGGGTTCCGAGTTCCGCGTCTCCCGGGCGGGCGAGCCAGCCGATCCCGAATCCGGGACCGGCGCGCAGGTGCCCGAGCCCGAGCCCGAGCTCGAGTCGCCGGAGGAGATGCTGGCCGAGGCCGAGCACGCGACCACGCCACCCGAGCACGCGCTCGAGCCGCGGCCGCCCGGCGTCGCCGAGACGCGCGGAGACTCGCAGTGGCGCATCGCGCGCCGCCATTTCCGCAAGAACAAGCTCGCGCTCGCCGGCCTGTTCACGATCGCGCTGTTCTACCTCGTCGCCGTGTTCGCGCCGCTCGTCGCGCCGTATGACCCGATCGCGCAAAACCTCGCACGGGCTCAGATGCCGCCCAGCACGGCACACCCGCTCGGGACTGATCTCTTTGGCCGCGACATCCTCAGCCGCATCATCTTCGGCGCGCGCATCTCGCTCGCCATCGGCTTCATCGCGACCGCCATGAGCATCGTGCTCGGCACGCTGATCGGCGCCGTGGCCGGTTACGCCGGCGGCAAGGTCGACGCGCTGCTGATGCGCTTCACCGATATGGTGCTCGCGTTCCCGCGCCTCGTGCTGCTCATCCTGATCGTCGCGCTGTTCGAGCCGTCGATCGCGGTCATCATCATCGTGCTCGGCCTCACGCAATGGCCCGGGACCACGCGAATCGTGCGCGGCGATGTGCTCAGCCTGCGCGAGCGCGAGTTCGTCCAGGCCGCGCACGCGCTCGGCTTCAGTCGCGCCCGCATCGTCCTGCGCCACCTCATCCCGAACGTGCTCGCACCCGTGATCGTCGCCGCGACGCTCGGCATCGGAAACACCATCGTGCTCGAGGCCGGCCTCTCCTTCCTCGGCCTCGGCCCGCAGCCGCCCACGCCGTCATGGGGCAACATGGTCGCGGCCGGCAAGGACACGCTCGTCGGCGCATGGTGGGAGGCGACGTTCCCCGGGCTGACCATCGTGCTCGTGGTGCTCGCGTTCAACCTCGTCGGCGACGGGCTGCGCGACGCGCTGGATCCGCGCCTGAGAACGTGAAGCCGGCGAGGGCGCGCAGTGTGGGAA
>JBOHRM010000317.1:0-1405 GCA_050732715.1 Longimicrobiales bacterium | reverse complement strand
CTCCTGACGCGCGGTGCGGATGCCGCGGCGACCTTCGAGGCCGCGGTGGCGGCGGGCGCGCCGGCCCGCGCGGCTGCGAGCTGGATCATCAACGAGCTGCCCCGCGCCGCGGGCGGACGTGCCATCGGCGAGCTGCCGTTCGGCGGGCCCGAGATCGCGCGTCTGCTCGAGATGCTTGCGAACGATACGGTCTCGAGCGCGGGCGCCCGCGCCGTGCTCGACGTCCTCGTGGATGAGGGTGGCGACCCGGCCGCGATCGTTGAACGCCTCGGCGTGCGGCAGTTGACCGAGCTCGCGGCGCTCGCGCCGCTGGTCACGGAAGTGATCGACATGAATCCCGAAAAAGTCGAGCAATACCTCGGCGGCCGGACCGGCCTGCTCGGATTCTTCATCGGCCAGGTCATGACGCGGAGCGGTGGCCGCGCGAACCCCGAACGCGTCCGCGAATTACTCCGAGAGCGCTTGGACGCCGCTAAACCCGGCTAAACCCGCAACACGTACCCGGACCCGGACCCGGAACCCGGAACCCGGAACCGCTCCGCTACCCCACGTCGTCGAGCTCTTCGAGAACGTCGGCCGCGGGCTCAACGCGCGCGTGTGCGGGCAGATAGAAGCCGTCCACGTACTCGCGCACCATCCGGTCGGTATTGAAGAACGGAACGACCTGGCGAATCGATGCGCGGATCCGCTCACACCAGCCCACCGGGATTCCGTTCGCATCGCGGTCATGGAACAGCGGAACGACCTCGGACTCGAGGATGCGATAAACAGCCTCGCCGTCGGCGTCGTCCTGCTGAGCGTCGGTGCCGCGCGACTCGGGGATCGCCCACCCGATCGGGTGCGGTAAACGGTTGTGGTCCGTCCACGCTTCGGCCCACCAGCCGTCGAGGATGCTCACGTTGAGCGCACCGTTCGCCGCGGCCTTCATCCCGCTCGTTCCACTCGCCTCACGCGGCCGGCGCGGCACGTTCAGCCACACATCGGCGCCCTGCACGAGCAGCTTCGCGATGTCGAGATCGTAGTTCTCGAGGAAGACGAAGCGACGTCGGACCTCGGGGTCGGACGCGAAGGCGTGGATCTGACGCAGCAGCTCCTGGCCGGGCTTGTCCCGAGGGTGCGCCTTGCCGGCAAAGATGAACTGCACGGGTGCGCCGCGCAGAAGGCGCGCGAACCGCTCCGCATCTCTGAGCAACAACGTGGCGCGTTTGTACGTGGCGAAGCGGCGCGCGAACACGAGGGTCAGCGCATCCGCGTCCAGCGCGTCGGCAGCCCACTCGTTCGGTTCGCCACGCGCGGCGAGCTGCGCCGCCAGCGCGCGTCTGGCGCCCGCCACGAGCGACTCCCGCTGCGTGTGCCGCACCGACCAGAGCCGGTCCAGCGAGACGTGGGCCGCGCGGTGCCAGCG
>JBOHRM010000316.1:0-1758 GCA_050732715.1 Longimicrobiales bacterium | reverse complement strand
GTCCCGCGTGTTGATCGCCTGGACGCGCTTGATCTTCCCAGACGGCCGAAGTCTCTCGCTGCCTGGCCTGCCGACCAAGGACCTGCGCGGCGCAGCGGGCGTGCCCAGCCATGTGAACAACCACTATGCGCGCCTCTACGGCCAGGCGGCCCTGCTCTCGATCATTGGCGCCGGCGCGCAACTCAGCCAGCCACAGCAGTCGAACGTCCTCGCCCCGGCCTCAGCCGGCCAGGTCGCCGCCGGCGCATTGGGTCAGCAGCTGTTGCAGGTTTCGATGGAGACCGTTCGGCGCAACATGGATGTCCGGCCGACGCTCGAGGTCAAGGCGAGCACGCCGTTCTATATCTTTCTCGAGCGCGACCTCGTGCTCGACGGTCCGTACGTCGATCGATCGGCCGGCACGCAGTCGGCCGCTCGCTTCTGAACCCACGCGGCGAGAATCCGCATGAAGGCGCCGAGTGTTCGAGAACTGCCAACGACGACATCCCGACGTGTTTTGGATGGGACCGGCGCGTGGATCGTACTCCTCGTAGCGGCTGCGTTCATCGGGACGTGGGCGGGCACGCAGTATCTGGCGCACCGTTTGGCGTATCACGAGAACCTCGGGCCGATCCTGTACCGAGTGCCGTCATCGCTCACTCCCTACGTCCTCGGTGCAGCATGGACGTGTATTGCGGGTGCGCTGGTCCTGTTGGCGAAATCGCGAAGTCGGCGCTACGCGATACCCCTTGCCCTGGCTGGCTTCGCGCTCTACACGGTTCACCTTGGGCCGATCTACAGCCCATTTCAGCTCCTTCGCTGGGCGCGCGCATATCACGGCATTCCGGAGCTGGCGGCTCCTCTCTCCGGAGCTTATCGCGTGGCGGGCGGGACCGCACTCGTGTCCCTCCTCGGCGGTCTGCTGCTGCTTGGTTCACGAAGCCGCCGCACGGTATCGAGATCGCACGGCAGCGCACACTGGGGTCAGGGCGCGAACCTCCAAAGCGACGACGGTCTGATGATCGGCCGCCGAATCGAAGATGGCGCGCTGCTTCGCTTCAACGATGAAGGCCATCTGATCACGCTCGCCCCGACCCGGTCGGGCAAAGGCGTCTCGGCCGTCATTCCGAATCTGCTGGACTATCCCGGCTCGGTGCTCGTCGTCGATGTCAAACCGGAGAACGCCGCGGTCGCTGCCCGGCGACGGCGCGAGCTCGACCAAGAGGTTCGCATTCTCGATCCGTTCGAAGTCGCGGGCGGCTGGGATGGCTTCAATCCGCTCGACCTGATCGACGTCTCGAGCCCCGACGCGATCGACGACGCGCGTATGATCGCCGACATGATGTTCGCGATCGACGAGGGCGCCGAGAACGTTCACTGGAACGAGACCGCGCGTGCCTTCTTGGCGGGCTTGGCGCTGTACGTGAAGGTCCACGCCGCAGCCGAGGATCAGCACCTGCTCCACCTCCGGAAGCTGGCGACACTGCGGCGAGGCACGCCGAGGTCACCCGGCGCGTTTGAAGATTTGCTCAACCGCATGCTCGACAGCAGGGCCGTCGGCGGGCTCATCTCGCGGGCTGCCGCGGTCCTCCTTCAGAAGCCGTTCAAGGAGCGCGGCTCCGTGATCTCCGCGCTCCACCGCCACACTGAATTCCTCGACAGCCCTCACCTCCAACGAGCACTCTGCCGCTCGACGTTCGACCTGGCGGATCTCAAGCGACGGCACACGAGCGTGTTCCTCTGCCTCCCCTCCGATCGAATCCCCGAATACCACCGGTG
>JBOHRM010000315.1:0-2136 GCA_050732715.1 Longimicrobiales bacterium | reverse complement strand
ACACGTCGCTCAGCCCGGAGCAGGCCGCGAAGGTCGAGGCCGTGCTCCGAGCGCCGCCTCACGGCGCCGATCCGGATGAGGCCGCGGGGGACGCGCCCGAGGAAGGCGGCTCGTGCGCTTGACGTTGCCGCGTTGCATCGGGCTTGCCGGTCTCGCAAGCGCGCTCGCGTGCGACTCCGACCTCGTCACAGCGGGCGACCCGGTGAGCATCGTCGCCGCGTTCCGCGACATGGGTACGGTTTTCGGTGACATCACGACGTACGCGCTCCCGGATTCGGTCGTGCATCTGACAAAGGACCCCACGGCGGAGGCACCGATCGAGATCACCCGTGGGCTCGACGATCGGATCCTCGCCCACGTACGGACGCAGCTCGATGATCGCGGTTACGTCCGCGAGCCGCAGCCGGAACAGAGCCGCCCGGACGTCATCGTGCTCGTGAATGTCGTCGCGACCACGGACTTCGCGTCCTGGACGAACTATCCCTGGTTCGCATGGTGGGGGTTCTTCCCCGGTTTCGCATTCGCCGAGTTCGACCCGACATGGGGCATCGAGTATCCGTGGTCCGACGAAGCCATCGGCTTCGAGTACGACGCCGGCACGATCGTCATCGAAATGATCGATGCGCGCGGCATCGACGAGCCGGACCAGAGTGTCCGTGCCGTGTGGAGCGGCGCGGTCAACGGCGCGCTTACCAGCGATGCCGGCGCGGAGGAGGCGCGCGTGCTCGGCTCGATCGAGGAGGTCTTCGCGCTCTCCCCCTATCTGCGCCACGAGCCGTAGACCGGAGCGGGCACCACATGAGGCTCGGTATTCGACTCTCGATCCCGGCGCTCCTCGCTCTGCTCGCATGCGCGCACGCCGACTTGCGGGCGCAGGGCTATTACGCGTTCGTCACGTACAACACCGGCCTACCGACCTCGTCGATGGCCAGCTTCGTGGGCGGATACAGCTTCACCGGCATCGGCCTCGATGCGGGCCTGCTGCTCGGTCGACGGCTCTCGGCCGGCGCGACCATCGGCTGGAACGTCTTCGATGAGGACACCGATGGCGTCCTGACGTTCGACAACGGAGCGATCAGCGGCACACAGTCACGATTCGTGAACATCGCGCCCGTCATGGCGACTGCGCGCTACGACCTGAAGACCGGCGGCGGCATGCGCCCGTACCTCGGCCTCGGCCTCGGCCTCTACTTCGTCGATCGGATCTCCGAGTTCGGTCAGTTCCGATTCCAAGACAAGAATTGGCATCTCGGCGTCGCACCGCAGCTCGGCTTCACGTTCCCGCTCGGTTCCGGCATCACCGGCTTCGCCGACGCGCGCTACAACCGAGCGTTCGCCGCGGGGCCCGACAATCGAAGCTACAGCTACCTCGGCATCAACTTCGGGTTGGGCTTCCGCTACCGCTGAGCGGTCCAAGGTCCAATGCTCGGCGCGCCCGAGCGCCGATACCGTTTCGCGTACGCCTTACCCCCACCACCGAATTCGAGGGAAGCGATATGTTTACAACCGAGTCGAGCGGCCGCGGCACGGCCGTGCGGGTTCTGATCGGAACAATGACCGTGGCGACGCTCGCGAGCTGCGCGAGCGGCGGCGGCACGCGCTTCACGTCGACATGGGCGGCGCCGGATGCGCAGCCGGTGAGCGCGGCTGGCCAGCGTGTGGCCGTGGTCTTCATGACGAGCCGAGAGGAACCGCGCCGAGAGGGTGAGCGCGCGTTGGCTCGCGCCATCACGCGCCGCGGCGCCGTCGGCATCCCGTCCTACACGATCCTGCCGCAGGCGGGAGACACGGAACAGGCGCGCCAGGACCTCCGCCGCGCCGGCGCCGACTACGTCCTGGCGATGCGCGTCATCGGCAGCCAGACGGACGTCAACTACACACCCGGCTACTGGATCGGCTCGCCGTTCTACAGCACCCTTTGGGGCTTCTGGGACAACGGCTGGGGCGCAGTCTACCAGCCCGGCTACCTCGAGACGGAGACGGACGTGCAGGTCGAGACCCTGGTCTACGATGTCGCCCGCAACCAGCTGATCTGGGCCGGCGTCAGCGACACCATCGATCCATCGAGCCTCGACCACATGTTGGTCGACGTCGCAGAGCAAGCCGCCAAGGTGAGGGAGAAGGACGGCATCCTGC
>JBOHRM010000314.1:0-3381 GCA_050732715.1 Longimicrobiales bacterium | reverse complement strand
CGACTGCGCGGAGGCGCTGACAGGGCGATCGTGAAGGGGAGGGGTGGTGCCATTCGCATTCGGGTGTTGGGTGGGGGAGGTGACGACGTTCTCGAGGATGCCTCCGACCCGCGTCCCGGCGCGCGCGTCGCACTCTACGACGACAGCGGAGACAACGAGCTCATCGCCGGCCCCGATACACGGGTCGACCGCCATCCGTACGAGCCGCCGGAGCCTGAGGCAATTTCGGAAGAGAACGCGCCGCCGCCCCGAGATTCGGGCGAGAAGCACACGATCTTCGCGCCGCGGTTGGATTTCCCGTCGATCATCGGGCTCGTGGTCGGCGGCGGACCAAGCTGGACCCGCTACGGATTCCGGAAGCTCCCCTACGCCTCCCGGTTCCGACTGGCGGCGCTGTACGCGCCGGACTACGGCCGCTTCGGCGTCGAGGCAGATGCCCGTTTCGTACGCGAGCGTGGCCAGGGCGAGACGCGGCTCGGGGCGCGCGCAACGGGGATCAGCGTCACCCGGTTCTACGGTTTCGGCAATCAGACCCCGAGCGACGTCGATTCCGACCTGCTCCTCGTTTGGGCGAACGAATACGCGCTCACGGCCGAGTGGATCGACAACGTCGCGCGGGGAGTGAGCATCGGCGTGGGGCCGACCTTGTCCCACACGGACCCCATGGCGGACGCTGGGAGCCCCGCTCAAATCGCCGGCGCGTTCGGCACACGCCCGTTCACCGCCGGAGGTCTGTCCGCGCGTTTCACCATCGATCGCGCGGACTCGGCAGCGTACCCTCGCCATGGCGCCAGGCTTCACGTGGAGGCCGCAGCCTATCCGCTCGTTTGGGGCGATGCGCCGGAACCGGGACCGTTCGCCACCGCCACCGCGCGCGCGTTCGCGTACCTCCCGCTGCCCGGCGGGATCGAGCCGACGTTCGCGCTGCGGGCAGGAACCGAAACGGTTTGGGGCGACGCGCCACTTCAGTACTCGGCGTTTCTCGGCGGCTCATCGACGTTGCGCGGCTATCCATCACAGCGCTTCGCGGGCGAGACGGCCGTCTACGCAGGGTCTGAGCTTCGCACCCGACTCGGCCGCGTGAACCTGCGGGTCATCAAAGGCGACATCGGTACCACGCTCCTCGTCGACGTCGGCCGCGTGTTCGTCGCGGGCCAGCGCTCGCGGCAGTGGCATGCAGGTTATGGCGGCGGGCTGTGGTTCGCCGCGCTCGAGGGGCGCGTCGCCGCATACGCCGTCTACGCCCACGGCGAGGAGGGCGTGCTCTACACGGGTCTCGGCCTGCCGTTCTGATGGTCGGGAGGTGCTCGCCATGAAGCGGAACGGAGGCGCGAACCGAGAAGAGCCGCTCACCGAGCCGCATTTCCCGCTGGCGCAGCCGCCCACGCCGCCGCGACCGTGGCAGCGCCTCTGGCGGTCGCAGCTGTTCCGGCTCGCACTCTACTATGTCGCCCTCATCACCATCGCCGGATTGCTGATCCGCGAGTTCCCGCTCGTTCGGCGCGCACTGATCACGCCGTCGATACCGGTCATCGGCGAGGGCGCGGCGCTGATCATGGGTCAGGGTGAACCGCCGAGCTGGCGCACGACGCCGGCACTGCTCGCCGGGCTGCTCGACCGCACGATCACGACGCTGCTCGTGATCGCCGGCGCCGTCGCGCTCGCGATACCGGTAGCGTGGACGTACATGGTCACCAAACGACTCCGCTTCGATCCCGGCCTCGTCCGCTCGGTCGTGATCCTCCCGATCGCCGTCGCCGGCATCGTGCTCGTCGTCAAAAACAGTCTCGCCATAGCGTTCAGCCTTGCCGGGATCGTCGCCGCCGTCCGGTTCCGCAACACGCTCAAGGATCCGCGGGACGCGGTCTTCGTGTTCCTCACCATCGCGATCGGCATCGCGGCCGGGGTACACGCGCTCGACGTCGCACTCGTCGTCTCGATCGGATTCAACCTCGCCGTGCTGGTCCTGTGGACGTTCCAGGTGGGCTCTCTGTACGGCGGCGCCTACGGACGGACCGGCGTTATCTCGATCGGCGATACATCTCTGCTCGCCGCGCAGACGCCCGCCGCGCGACGCGGCATTCGCAGGCAACTGTTGGATCGCGCGCTGGACATGAAGATTGACGGCATACTTCTCGTCCATACGACTGATCCCGAGATGGCACGACATTCGGTACAGGACGCGTTGACGGAGACCGCGCGTGATTGGCGGCTGCTCGGACTCGTTTCGCGCGGCGATCACGTCACGACGGCCGAATACTTCGTCCGACTCGCGAAGCGGCAAACGCCCGCGGACCTGATCGGCGCCCTCGACGAGTGGTCGGCTCACATCCCGGCCGCCGAGTTCATCCCGTTCCGGCGCCGCAACCGTCCCGGAGAGGGTGGCGAGGAGGCAGAAGCGAAAGATGACGGCGATTCTTAGCCGCCGGCGGGTCGGGGCGGCCGTGTTTCTGCTTGCGCTCGACGTGACCGGGTGCGATCAGCAATCGCCGGAGGCGAACGGTGGGGGTGACGCCTGCCGCGTCGCACAGCCGCCCACCGCGCTCGACACCCGGATCCCGGAGTCCAGCGGAGCGGCGATCAGCCGTCAGCAGAGGGGTGTGATCTGGACGCACAACGACTCGGGCGCCGAGGCGGAACTATTCGCCGTCCATACCAACGGCGAGCTCGCGGGCACGGTCACGCTCGAGGGCGCCCGGCACCAGGATTGGGAAGACATCGCCGTGGCGGATTGTCCGCTCGGTTCGTGCCTCTACGTTGCCGACATCGGCGACAACGCCGGCCGGCGCTCGACCGTCGACATCTATCGGCTGCGCGAGCCGGAGCCGGGGACACGGACGCCTGTGCCGACCGAGCACTTTTCCGTGCGCTACCCGGACGGCCCGCGCGATGCCGAAGCGCTCTTTATCCTTCCACCCGAGCGCCTGTTCGTGGTCACGCGCGGGCGCGGCGATCCGATCGCCGTTTACGCGGTTCCCGGGCCGCTCCGCCCGGACACCACCGTCGAGCTCGAGCACGTCCGCACCCTGAGCACGGCAGCCGTGCCGCACGACGATCAAGTCACCGGCGCGGACGCCACCGCGGATGGCCGCTGGATCGTCCTTCGCACACCGTCGTCGCTCTATTTCTACACGGCCGATCAGCTGCTCCCGAGCTCACGTGACACGGGCCGCGCGGGCACGCCGCTCGAAGCCGGCGCGAATCCGCCGATTCGCGCCGGACTGAATGGGATCGGCGAAGTGCAAGGCGAGGGCGTGGCGGCCGGCGACAACGGCGTCGTCGTACTCACGAGCGAGGGCTTCGGTGGGATGCAGGGCGCGATCACCGTGCTCTGGTGCGGGATGCTGAAATGATGAATGATGAATGCGAAATGATGAATGC
>JBOHRM010000313.1:0-2467 GCA_050732715.1 Longimicrobiales bacterium | reverse complement strand
GGTCAGCACCATATCGGGTGTATCGAGCTGATCGGGCACGATGACGCCGATGGGGATGTCCGAGAAGTCCTCGACCAGCGCGTCCAGCTCCTCCGAGGAAAGGGCTCCCAGCGCTGGATCAAATTGTTCGCGATGTTCGAGAAAGGCTCGGATCGATTCGGGCGTGTACCGCACGGTCGGCGTTTCCACGCGGAGCGGTCCGATATAGTCGCTGACCCAGTTGTAGTGGAGATCCGCGGATACCGTGAGTCGGTTCGAGATCGTTCCCGAATATCCAATCTCGAGGGCGCGGGTCCGGGTTGGACGGATCGGTTCGATATCGTTTCCGGTGGCCAGGATGAGATCGCCCACATCCTCATCGAGGCGATAGGTGCGAGTTGCGAGAGCGGGATCCGGCTCGCGGAATGGATTGCCGGGCAGATAGAGCGCGGACCGGAGCGCCTCGGGCGCGATCAGGTCCACGACATCGTTCCACAACGGCGTGCCATTCATGGAGACCTTTTCTCCGGGTACGAACGGCGTGCGCATGCAGAGCCTATAGAACGGGCTTTCGCCCTCGCAGCGGTCCTGGAACGTGAACCCTCCTTCGGGAACGCCGAGGGCGCGGACATCGAAACCGATTCCGGGCGCGAGCTCGGTGCGGGACGTCAGTGCGTCCAGGAAGAAATGCTTCGTGGTCGGTGTGGTGAACGCGCCGTTATAGCTCAACCGGAAGGTATGTCCTCGTGTGGGTCTAAATACGAGCGCCGCGCGAGGCGAGACGTTCGCGCGCTCGAGTCGACTGTGGCGATCCACGCGAACGGCAGCGACCAGATCGAGCCCGTTCGTGAGCGCGGTCTCAGAGTGGACGTAGGCTCCAATCTCGTCGATCCTGTCGGCGTCCTCATTAATTCCATGAATGGTCCCGTCGGTCTGCGGTTCGGTGCGCTGCAGATCCAGCCCATACAGGAACGACGCGCGCTCGCCGAGATTGAAGCCGTGCCGGACCTGCCCGGCGAGCATCCATGATCGGTCCACGAACGGCTCGCCCGTCCGCAGGAGATAGCTGTCCCCAGTGTTGGACCGATTCATGAACGCCTGGGCGAAGAACCGGCCTCGGCGGTAGCGTGCTTGAGCGTACTGATACGTCCAGTCCTCGGCCTGCACGGCGCCGACCTCCATCAGCTCGATCATGTTGAGTGCGCTCGTCAGTCCTGCGTTCACGACGACTTCGGCCTCAACCGAAGGACGCAGGTCCAGGCGCACATCGGCGCTCACGCGCCGGGCATCGAAGTCGCGGCGGCCGATGCGCAGCGTTTTCTCGTTCGCCCCGCTGGCGAGCGCATTCGCGCGCGCATCCTGCTCGACCGGATCTACATAGCGCCAATCGTCTCCCTGAAAATACGCGGCTGAGATCTTGAGCCCGACACCGTTCGATAGGGTCTGCGCATGGCGAAACTGGGTCTGGAACACGGACCGCTCCCCGGTCGCCATGCTCGCCGATGTGCCCGGCCGGTCGATCGGGGACGCCGTGACGAGATGCAGCACGCCATTTGCCGCGTTCGGTCCGTACAGCGCCGAGGCGGGACCGCGCAGCACCTCGATGCGCTCGAGATCCAGGTCGGGATTTGGCACAAAGCCCAACGAGCTCAGCCGGAGCGAGGGGAGGTTCGCGTACCGGCCATCGACGATCGTCATCAGCGAGCCCGATCCGACTTGGTTGAATCCCCGCGCCACGATGCTGCTCTGCTGGATTCCGGTCTCGGCGACATCCATGCCCGGAAGGGCACGAACATGATCGGCCGCCGTCACGGCGATCTGCTCCCGGATCCTGCCTCGTCCGACGATGGATACCGACGCGGACCCATCGATCGCCGCGGACGCGTCCCGCCGGGAGGCGGAGATGAGGACCGGTTCCATGATGAGCACACGGAACCGGAGCGAAACCGCCAGCTCCGTGTCTTCGCCGACGCGGACCGCAACGTCATCAATCCGCTGCGTTTCGAATCCTAGGCGAGAGATCAGGAACGAGTGATTGCCGGCGGCGAGGCCCGCGTTGAAACGGCCTTCCGCGTCGGAGAAGAGCGGACTCTCCGCGTCCTGGGGGCCGGCCGACAGTACTTCGATCGCCGCTCCAGCGATCGGTCTGCCCGTCTGCGCCTCGATCACCCGACCGACGATCGCGCCGGTCTGAGCAGCGACGGACGACGTGCCCCAAGAAATGACGCACATCAGAAAGATCCCGAGCGTCTTGGCGACGGTTTGGCCGATTTGATTGCTCAGACCACGCGAACTGGCGGCAGAAGTCATGGGACAAGCGTCTCGGAAGCCGATATCTCGGCAGGAGATGTCACCACGCCGGTCGGCCTCAGTGCCGGCGCGGAACCGCTGTTGTGTCTAGCCGGCGCCGCATTCCGGAGCGCGGCCGGCATGGCTCCGCCGCTACAGCTGCGTCAGTTCTTCGTCGTGATCTCGAGAACGCCGTTCG
>JBOHRM010000312.1:0-6366 GCA_050732715.1 Longimicrobiales bacterium | reverse complement strand
TCAGCGCTCGAAGGAGCCGCGCGCACTCGCGAATGACGCGGCCGTGCAGCTGATCTTCGGACCCGACGCGCTCTACGGACGTCCGGTCATCGGCACCGCGGCGCGTGTGCGCGCACTGACGCGAGACGACGTGCGCGCGTTCCACCGCGCGCGTTTCACGCCCGGCACGGCGGCGCTCCTGCTGATCGGCGACATCGAAGATGCAGAAGCGGCAGAGCTCGCGCAGCGCTACTTCGATGACTGGCGCCGGGCGGAACCGCCAGAGGCCGCAGGCCAGCGCTCGACGGAAACCACCCTCTTGACCTCCACGGGCTGGGCCGAGGCGTTCCCTGGCGCCACGGCGGCGGCGGCGGCCCAGCAAGCCACGACGGTGTTCACGGTCGATCGCCCCGACGCCGTGCAGTCCGAGATCCGCGTGGGGCACGTTGGCGTAGCGCGCAGCCACCCGGACTACTTTCCGCTGCTGATCTTGAACACGCTGCTCGGCGGCGCGTTCACGAGCCGGCTGAACCTGAACCTGCGCGAACGGCAAGGGTTCACCTACGGCGTGCGCAGCGGGTTCGCGTTCCGCCGCGCTCCGGGGCCGTTCATCATCGAGACCGCCGTCGGAACGGACGTGACCGCACGCGCCGTGGCCGAGATCATGCGCGAGCTCGAGCTCATCCGCGCGGACGGCGCGACCGAAGGCGAAGTCGACAACGCGCGCCGCTACCTGTCGGGTGTGCTGCCGCTCGAACTGCAGACCACCGAGCAACTCGCGGCCAGGCTCGGCGACCTCGTGATCTATGACCTCCCCGACGACTACTTCCAGACCTACGCGGCCCGCATTGAAGCCGTGAGTCGAGAGGATGTCGATCGCGTGGCACGCGAGCACCTCCACCTCGACAAGCTCAGCATCGTCATCGCCGGCAATGCAGGCGCGGTCTCGGATGACCTGCGCGCGCTCGAGATCGGGCCCGTGGTTCGCCACACCTAGAAACGGGTTGCGAGTTGCGAGTGGGCTCCCAACCCCGTTCTGCCCGGCCACTTCGCCGACCTCGGTCGGCTGCGCCGCCCTCGGTTCCGAGTTGCGAGTTGCCCCGCCGCCACCCTGCTTTCAGGATCGGCGATGCCGCGCTAGCGGCATGGAGAGTCGAGTAGGCGTGGCGGCAGAGCTCGGCTTGCGCGCGTCCCGGCTCGTCTACGACGGCCGCATCGTCCGGCTCTCGATCGATACGGTCCGTTTTCCGGATGGCTCGGAGGGCGACTTCGAGATGATCCGACACTCGGGCGCTGCGGCCGTGCTCCCGGTGAAAGACGATCCCGGCGCCGACGACCCCGTGATCATCCTCATCCGCCAGTACCGATACGCCGCGGGCGGCTACATGCTCGAGGTGCCCGCCGGCCGGCCCAACTCGCCCGATGAAGAGTGGGAGACGTGTGCGCGCCGTGAGCTGCGCGAAGAGACCGGCCTCTCCGCGGAACGGTTGACCCCGCTCGCCGCCATCTACACCACGCCCGGCTTCACCGACGAACGCATCCACCTCTTCATGGCGACGGGTCTCACACCCGGCGACCGCACGCTCGATCCGGACGAGTTCGTCGAACCCGTCGAGATGCCGCTCTCGCAGGCGCTCGAGCACATACGCAGCGGCCAGATCAGCGACGCGAAGACCATCTGCACGATCCTTTACGCGTCGACGTTCCTCCGCGGCCGTTGACGATCTGGTATCTAGCTCGAGGTCGCATTACGATGAATGATGAATGTGAAATGGAATGATCGGAGTTCTGAAACACATTCATCATTCAGCATTCAGCATTGCATTTCAAGTGCCTATGACGACTACGACGATCGCCGAGCCCGTGCAGTTCTTCTCACGGACGGAGCCTGTCACCTACGAGGGGCCGGAATCCAATAGACCCCTCGCGTTCCGTTACTACGACAAGGACAGGCTCGTCTTCGGCAAGACCATGGAGGAGCAGCTTCGTTTTGCCATCTGCTATTGGCATACGTTCTCCTGGCCGGGCAACGACCCGTTCGGTGGCGAGACGTTCTCGAGACCGTGGATGCACGGCGAAGATGCCTTGGCGCTCGCGCGCGCCAAGGCGGACGTGGCGTTCGAGCTGTTTCGCCTGACCGACGTCCCGTTCTTCTGCTTCCACGACCGCGACATCGCACCCGAAGGCGCCACGCTCGCCGACTCGAACCGCAATGTGCGGACGATCGGAGACGTGTTCGCCGAGCGGCTAGAAACCGCGAAGGTACGCTTGCTCTGGGGCACGGCCAACCTGTTCTCGAATCGGCGCTACATGGCCGGCGCCGCGACGAACCCCGATCCCGAGGTGTTCGCTTATGCGGCCGCCCAGGTCAAGAACGTGCTCGAGTTGACCCACGAGCTCGATGGCCAGAACTACGTGTTGTGGGGCGGCCGCGAGGGCTACGAGACGCTGCTCAACACCGACCTGAAGCGTGAGCGGGACCAGCTCGGCCGCTTCGTCAACCTCGTCGTCGAGCACAAGCACAAAATCGGCTTCGGAGGCACGATCCTGATCGAGCCGAAACCGCAGGAGCCGACCAAGCACCAGTATGACTTCGATGTCGCCTCGGTCTACGGGTTCCTGAAGGCGTACGGCTTGGAGGCCGAGGTCAAGGTCAACATCGAGGCGAACCACGCCACCTTGAGCGGCCACTCGTTCGAGCACGAGATCGCGCTGGCCCACGCGCTCGGCATCTTCGGCTCGCTCGACATCAACCGCGGCGATCCCCAGTCCGGTTGGGACACGGACCAGTTCCCCAACTCCGTTGCCGAGACGGCGCTCGCGCTCTACTACGTCTTGCGCGGCGGAGGCTTCACCACGGGCGGGCTCGACTTCGATGCGAAGGTCCGACGGCAGTCGATCGATCCCGACGACCTCGTGCACGCCCATGTCGGCGCAATGGACGTCTGCGCACGCGCTCTATTGGTCGCGGAGAAAATGCTCACCGACGGCGCGCTCGAAACGTTCAACCGCGAACGATACGCCGGCTGGGACACCGATGAAGGCCGCGCCATCCTCACAGGCGAACGCTCCCTCGCCGACCTCGCCGCCCGCGTCGAGAACGAGGCCCTCGAGCCGCGGCCCCGATCCGGCCGGCAGGAATACCTCGAGAACCTCGTCAATTCCTATCTCTGACTGAATGGACGGCACGGCGCTTGGCGAGAATTTCTCGCCAAGGCGCGAAGCTCGCGAAGGGGACGCAAAGAGTTCTCGGCGTGTCCTTTGGCGAGCTTCGCGCCTTTGCGAGAGGATTGCGTCGGCCTGGGTTCTACTGGACGGACCCCATCGCGTATTCGATACCGCCCCAAAGGTGCTCGAGGAACAACGGCTCCTCGGTGAACGATTCCGTCGTGTGGCCGAGCCCGGTGTAGAACGCGCGGCCACCATCGTACTCGTGGTACCACGCGATCGGGTGATCGCCCGGGTGCGCACTGCCCTCGTAGCTCTCGGTGTCCAGCCGTAGCAGCACGTTCACGTGGTCGGGCACCTCCCGAAAATTGTACCACTCGTCGAACTTGACCCAGCGCTCTTCCAGCATGCTGGTGGCGGGATGATCCGGGTCGACCACGATGAGGGAAGCCTCCTGCTGTTCCGGATGGCTCGCGAAAACGGTGCCGACCAGACGATTGTACCACTCCCACTCGTCGATCGGCATTCCCGGCGGCGGGAACGGGAAGATGTCCGACGCCGCGTGGATGCCCACGTAGCCGCCGCCGTTCCGGATGTACCGCTCGAACGCGGCCTGCTGCTCCCCGTCGAGCACCGGACCCGTTGTATTCACGAAGACCACCGCGCCGAAGCGCTCGAGGTTCGCGTCCGTGAAGAACGACGCATCTTCCGTCGCGTGTACCGAAGCCTCGCGGCCTTCCGCCAGCGCCGTGATCGCCGGTACGGCCGCGTCGATCGAACCATGGCGATACCCGGCGGTCTTCGAGAAGACCAGTAACGCCTGATCGCTCTGAATCTCCGCGGTCCTCGCCTCCACCTGATCCTCCGCCGCGCAACCCACCATACCCACCAGCGAGAGGAAGCCGATACTCGCGCACAACCGTTTCATGGCTCACTTCGTTCGGGTTCCGAGTTCCGAGTTCCGAGTTCCGAGATTGTGTTAACGGATCGATCCGGAACCCGCAACTGGGCACCAGCAACCTGGCACCCGAAATCCGGAAACCCGGAACCCGACACACCCGGAACCCGGAACTCGGAACTCGGAACCCGAGCGCGCAACGCGAGCCGAGTGGCGAAAAGTGGTCAGTGTCCTGGTGCCCCTGTCCCCAAAACGTGACGGTGGTGAAAGCGGGCCGCCGGTGGTCAATTTCGATAAGATATTATACTCTAACATCTTACGTAGATCGGACCCCGCCTTCGGGACAGCGGCCCGAGGCGGTATGGATCGTGCCCTGGAAGTTGGGCGAGCCCGGAGGTCGCTGCTGGGAGGCGGCGGCACGATCCGGTTCAATGGCGTTAGGGGGATCCATGATTGACTTGGCCGAGGTCCGCGCGCGAAAGATGGTGGAGCACGAGCCGCTGGAGTCGCTCGGCGACAGCGGCCTGGTTGCCGAGTTCTTGGCGGGCGAGAAGCGCGCGTTCACCGAGCTGGCGAATCGGTACCATCTCCGGCTTCTGAACTTCATCTATCGCACGATTGGTGATCGCGACCGTGCGGAGGATCTGGTCCAGGAGACGTTCATCCGCGTGTACCGTCACCTCCATCGTTTCGACCAGACGAAGAAGTTTTCGACGTGGGCGTATACGATTGCGGGCAATCTGGCCAAGAACGAGCTGCGCAACCGTTCGCGCAATCCGCTGGTCCTTTTCCAGACGATCAAGAAGAACTGGGAGACGGATCACCGTCCGCTCGAGTGGGAGGACAACACGTATCGCCCGGACGACCTATACCGAAAGCGGCATCTGAAAGAGATGGTCGAGCGGGCGGTCGGCAAGCTTCCGGAGCATCACCGCGTGGTCTTCGTTCTTCGTGAAATGGAGGGCAAGACGTACGAAGAGATCGCTGACATCACCGGTGTGAACCTGGGCACGGTCAAGAGCCGGCTCAACAGAGCGCGAAACAACTTCGCGAACATCATCGCGCCAATGCTGGACTAGCGATCAGCCGGCGGGTTGGTGAGCGGCGTGTTGCGTATCGACGAAGATGTCGGACGTTTGCAACGCGTCGCTTCGCCAGCCCGCTGACCGGCGCGATGGTGGTCGAAAGGTCGAGGTTTCGAAAGGTCGAGTCGGGCAATTCAGATGGCATGGGAAGTGCAAACCGTCGTGGATAAGGACGGATCGAGCAACCCTCCTCAGTGGTCCCCCAACGCCACGCAAGACCGCTCGATCGTCTGAAGGGCAGCGCGCCTTATCGGGCGCCTGCCCTTTTCCCATCTCCGCCCCTGACCCGAGCCTCGCCGTCGCACGAGCTCGAGCAATTCACGTCGCCGGAAAACCGAAAAGGCGCAAGGGAGGAGAAGTTCCGCGTCCCCTGGGCCACGCGAGGTCCCTGGAGTGGAACATCGCCGGAAATGGTCCAGTAGTAAAATCGCCGCGGGGATTCTGGTAGCGTCAACGGAAGGGCTGCATGACGTGTGATGAGTATCTGGCGCTCTATTCGGAGCTGCTGGACGAGCGGTTGGACGTCGAGGATGAGCTTCGCTGTCGCACTCATGCGCTGCAATGCGCGTCGTGTGCGCGATACGATCGTGTGATGCGACGCGGTCTCCGCCTCGTTCGAGAGCTTCCGAGCATCGCCCCTTCGTCTCAGTTCCTGTTTCGTCTCCAACACCGCATTCGGCAGACGTCGCAACCGAGCGACGGCGACCGGTTCGCGGCGTCGGGGACCGTAGTGGCGCTGGCGATCGCGGGGGTGATCGCGATCGCGGCGTGGAGCCCACTGCTGCAGCTGCCGGACCGGGTGGATCGCGCCGGTCGTGATGTGCCCGCCGCCGTCGACGCGGTCCCGGATAGCGGCCGTTCGAGCCGCGGGATCCGGCAGCCGCCGATGGTACGTCCGTGGTACGAGGGGCCCCGAGGATCATCCCCGTTCATACTGACCGATACGCAATTCGCTCCGAACGCATTCGGCTCGGCCCCCGGCCTGGCGCCGGCCGTGCTCGGGCCCTACTCTCCGCTGTTCGTCTCGCCGCCGTTGCGGCGCGGCGGCGAGAGTCGTTCGTCACGGCCGGGCCAGTGACCCGCGCCCTCTGATACGTGGGAGCTCGCGCTCCGGCGGATCAGGGGTCGACGACTCGCAGCACCCCGACCGCCGGACACGCCGGTTCACGCATGCCCCAGACCAGCCCAGATGCTCTGACGCGAGCGCTCGATCGCGGGCCCCGCGGCGGCGTCTTT
>JBOHRM010000311.1:0-11609 GCA_050732715.1 Longimicrobiales bacterium | reverse complement strand
CTGGACATCGAGAGATTCTCGCCGGTCATGCTCAAGCAGGCCGAGGTCAACATCCATCTGGGCATGATCCATCTGGCCGATCAGCTGCGGGTCTACGGAGGACGTTTGCCGGTCGTGCTGGCCGCGTACAACGCGGGGTCCGGCCGCATCGACCGCTGGCGTGCGTTCCCCGAGTTCAGCGACGACGAGCTGTTCGCAGAACGCATCCCCTTTACCGAAACGCGCGACTACGTCAAGATCGTGCAGAACAATGCACGTATCTACGCGGCACTCTACGCCGACGCGCGCGGGAGATAGCCTTCTCAGCGGGTCGCGACACATTCGTTACAACGCCGTCTGAAGACAGATACCGCGGCCGCTGAATCTTCGCGGCTTCAATCGCGTCAGAGCCCGGGCAGGCATGCCCGAGATCGCGTTCGGACACAGCCAGAGAGCGAGCTGCGGCAGATCATCCGCCGCGAGCGCGCCTCGAGCAGAACCCGCGCTATAGAAAATGAATCATCGAGAAAGGCAGCTCGGTCCTGACCTCCCGCCGCTCGGGACGATCACAATGTGTGCGTTCGCGACCTTGTGGGCGGCGTGTTCCTCGGGGTCGGACGCGCCGGCCGGCGATATCGAGGCCGGTGCAGGAGCGGCAGAGGTGACCGACGCAGCGCCTTACGAGGACGTCGAGATCATTGCGCACCGGGGCGACTCCTGGTACGCGCCCGAGAACACCATGGCATCCGTGACATCGGCGTGGGCGAAGGGCGCCGATGCCGTCGAGGTCGACGTCTATCTGACGAAGGACGGCCGCGTCGTCGCCCTGCACGATCGTACGACAGGCCGAACGGGCGATAACGATCTTCATGTGAACGAATCGACGTCCGAACAGCTGAGGCTCGTCGATGTGGGCAGCTGGAAGGGTGAGGCGTTCGCCGGTGAGGGCATCCCCTTCCTCGGGGAGATCGTGGCCTCCGTTCCATTCGGCAAGCGCTTGTTCATCGAGATCAAAGGCACTGCGGAGACGGTTCCCTACATACGCGAGATCATCGAAGGCAGCGGGAAGCAGGACCAGATTGTGGTGATCGGCTTCGAGCTGGAAACTGTGAAGGAGAGCAAGGCGGCGATGCCGGACCTCCCGGCGTACTGGCTTCTCAGCCCGCCGCGCGATGATCAGGATAGTCCGCTGCCTCTACCCATGGACGTGGCGGCGACGGCGGAGCAGAACGGCCTCGACGGACTGAACGTCAACTTTCGCGGCATCTCGCGGGAGTTGGTCGACGAGTGCCGGCGCCTGGGCCTCGGCATCTTTGTCTGGACCGTGAACGAAGTCGCGGATCTGGAAGCCATGGCGCAACTCGGCGTGGATGGCATCACAACCGACCGGATCGACAACGCTCAGGCAACTTTGCGGTAGCCGCCGCCCGACGCTCACGTCCGCCTTGATGCTTGCGTCTACGCGCGCGGCGTGCCAATCTGAGCGCGTGAGCTGAGCGCGCGCCCGACTGCGCATATTCGAGACGAGAGTGAAGCCGATGACTCAGGACCTGACGCGCCGCGACTTCGTGGTCACGGGCGCCCTGGCGGGCGCCGCGCTTGCCGTTCCGAAGGCGCTGGCCGGAACGCCCTCCGGATCGAAGGCGCCCGCGGCGCCGGCCGTGGTGATCCGCCGGGCGAGGCCAGTGGTGATCGCGTCGGCGAACGGCAATCGCTCGAAGAACGACCAGGGTCAGAGCTGCGTCCAACTCGCGTTCGAGAGGATCACTGCCGGCGATGACGTGCTCGACGCGTTGATCGCGGGCGTGAACATCGTCGAGCTCGATCCCGAGGACACGAGCGTGGGCTACGGTGGGCTGCCGAACGCGGACGGCGTCGTACAGCTCGACTCGTGCTGCATGCACGGTCCGCGCAAGCTGGCCGGCGGTGTCGCGTCGCTCGAGGGCGTGCGTACGCCGTCGCTCGTCGCCAACGCCGTGGCCCAGCAGACGGATCATCACCTCCTCGTGGGCAAAGGCGCGCAGGAGTTCGCGCGCAACACGGGTTTCACGATCGAGGACGATCTGAACACGGAGCGCTCGCGCGCGGCGTGGCTCGAGTGGAAGCGTCGCATCGATCCGAGCCACTGGATCGATCCGACGAAGCGCATGGAGGTTGGCTATCGTGTCGGCCTCGATATGGTCCGTGACGGCTGGATCGAGGCGGAGCATTTCTGGGGCACGATCAACTGCGACGGAGTGAGCGCGAACGGCGACGTCTGCGGCGTGACGACGACGAGCGGGCTGGCGTGGAAGATTCCCGGCCGCGTCGGCGATTCGCCGATCCTGGGCGCGGGGCTCTACGTAGACGACGCGGTCGGCGCCGCGGGCTCGACCGGCCGAGGCGAGGCGAACCTGTACAGCCTATGCTCGTTCCTGATCGTCGAGAACATGCGGCGCGGCATGACGCCCAAGGACGCGGGGCTCGATGCGTGCCGTCGCATTCAGGAGCACACGGAGCCGAGGCTGCTGAACGAGCGCGGTCAGCCGACCTTCAGAATCAACTTCTACGTGGTCAACAAGGCGGGCGAGCACGCGGGCGTCTCGATGTATTCGGGCGCGCGTTACGCGTTCTGCGATGAGAACGGCCCGCAGGTCATCGACTGCGAACCGCTGTTCGACGGTTCGCCGGACGACTGAGCGTGACCAAGCGTCTTCCTTGGCCCCGAGCGAGGTGGGCTCGGGGCTCGGGTGTGCCGCTTGGTTTTCGGGCGGTTCGGCTGTCGTACCCTCGAAAATAGTGCCGCTGTGACAGAAGATTTTTCTTGACACCCGGACGCACGGATGTGTACCTTCGTCCCCCGCGAGCATGATCAGCGGTACCCCATCGTAGGAGGCAGCTCCAATGGCCAGAGGGAAGGTGAAGTGGTTCAATGACGCCAAGGGCTACGGCTTCATTGAGCAGCCGGACGGGGAGGATGTGTTCGTCCATTTCTCGGCGATCACGATGGACGGCTTCAAGACCCTGGCGGAGGGTGAGGAGGTCGAGTTCGAGGTTCGCCAGACCGACAAAGGGCTGCAAGCCGCGAACGTGTCGCGGCCGGCGCCACCCGCCTGACCGACCGACCCGGGCCATTATTCGCCGATAACGAAGCGCCCCGCCATGACCGCGGGGCGTTTCGCTTTGATCGCCCTTGGCTATCTTTCGCCGCATGGTGGAGCAGCCAGCCAAGACGAGACCGCGGCTTTTCCTGATCGATGGGTATGCGCTGATCTACCGCGCGTATTTCGCGATGATCAACCGGCCGCTGACAACGACGTACGGCGAGAACACGTCCGCCGCGTTCGGCTTCACGCGCTTCCTGATGAAGATTCGCGAGGAGCACGAGCCCGACTACCTCGGCATCGTGCTCGATGCGGGCACCAGTGCGCGAGTCGAGCGCTACCCCGCGTACAAAGCGACGCGCGAGAAGATGCCGACCGACCTCGAGGCGTCGCTGCCGCGCATCCGCGATCTGATGAAGGCGTTCCGCGTGCCGGTCATCCAGGTGCCGGACCACGAGGCGGATGACGTCATCGGCACGCTGGCGGACCGTGCGGCGGACCAAGGGCTCGAGGCGGTGATCGTGTCCGGCGACAAGGATTTCTACCAGCTGATCCGTCCCGGCGTCAGCCTGCTGAATCCGGGCCGCGGCGGTCAGGCGATGGTCGAAGAGGAGTGGGTCGACCTGCGTAACGCGGCCGAGCGGCTTGGTGTCCCACCCGAGCACGTCGTCGACTACCTCGCCCTGATCGGCGATGCGTCGGATAATATCCCGGGCGCGCGCGGCATCGGTCCGAAGACCGCGATACAGCTGATCGATCAATTCGGCTCGGTCGAGGAGGTCATCGCGCGATCCGATGAGATCAGCGGCAAGCGTGCCCGAGAGGCGATCCAGACGTCCGCCGGCGATATCCGTCTTTCGAAGGAGCTGATCACCATCCGGCGAGACCTGCCGATCGCGCTGGACCTGGGCGCGCTCGAGATCACGGAGCCGGACACCGATCGCCTGCGCAGCCTGTTCGTCGATCTCGAGTTCCATTCATTGGCGAAGGACCTGGGCGCGCCGGAAGAGCAGCGGGTCGCGGCGGAACGTGACTACCGTGCTGTGGACACGATCGAATTGGTCCACGAGCTCGTTGACGCGGCGCGGGCTGAAGGCCGGTTCGCGCTGGCCGTCGAGTCGAGCACCGGCACGGCGATGCGCGGCGATGTGGTCGGCCTCGCGGTCGCGCTCGAGACCGGGCCGGCATACTACGTCCCGCTGGCGCACCGTTCGCCGGACGGCCTCGATTTCGGCGGCTCGTCCGCACGCAACCTGCCCGCGCTCGACTCGCCGGTCATGCGCCCGCTCGCCGACCTGATGCGCGATCCCGAGGTCGACAAGATCGGCCACGACCTCAAGGCGAGCCTGCTCCTGCTGCGCAGACTCGGCGTCGAGCTCGGCGGCATCGCGTTCGACACGGAGGTCGCGTCTTACGTGATCGACCCGGGACGACGCGATCAGAACCTCGAGTCGCTCGCGCTCCAGCATCTCGGGCACAAGGCGCTCACGCGGGAGGACGTGTGCGGCAGGGGCAGGGACGCCAGGCCGCTACCCGAATGCCCGGTCGAGTCCGTCGGCGACTACGTGGCCGAGCGCGCCGAGCTCGCGCTGCGCCTGCGCGACCCGTTCGTCGCCGAGTTGGCGCCGGAAGACCTGGGCCGGCTGTTCCGCGAGATCGAGATGCCGCTGCTGCGCGTCCTCGCAGACATGGAATGGACGGGCATCTGCATCGATCGTGCGCTCTTTGCGCGGGTCGAGGCGAAGCTGGCGAGGGACCTGGCGCTCATCAAAGCCGAGATCTACAAGGTGGCGGGCGAGGAGTTCAACATCAGCTCGACGCCACAGCTGCGGACCATCCTGTTCGACAAGCTCGAGCTGCCGGTGCTGCGCAAGACGAAGACGGGCGCATCGACGGACGCGGCGGTGCTCGAGGAGCTCGCCGAGCAGGGCCACGCGCTGCCCAAGCTCATCCTCGAATACCGCCAACTCGACAAGCTGAAAGGCACCTACGTCGACGCATTGCCGCTCCAGATCGATCCGCGCACAGGCCGCATCCATACACGTTTCAGCCAGACCGTCGCGGCAACGGGGCGGCTCTCCTCATCGGATCCGAACCTCCAGAACATCCCGATCCGGACGGAGGTCGGCGCCGAGATCCGCAAGGGCTTCATCCCCGCGCCCGGCTACCGCTTCCTTGCGGCCGACTACTCGCAGATCGAGCTGCGCGTGATGGCGCATTTCTCGGGTGACCCCGCGTTCGTCGATGCGTTCCGTACCGGCGTCGACATCCATCGTCGGACCGCGGCGATCATGTTCGACGTGGCGATCGATCAGGTGAGCGCGCAGATGCGGGCGGCCGCGAAGACCGTGAACTTCGCGACGCTCTACGGCATCGGACCGTTCGCACTGTCACGCCAGCTCGGCACGAGCACGGCGGACGCGAAGGCGTTCATCGAGCAGTACTTCGCGAAGCTGCCCGACGTCCGCCGCTACCTCGACGACCAGATCACCATGGCGCGCGAGCTCGGGTACGTTCAGACGATCGTCGGCCGCCGCCGCTACATCCCGGAGATTCGCAGCCGCAACTACAACATCCGCCAGTTCGGCGAACGTGCCGCGACGAACGCGCCGGTGCAGGGCTCGGCGGCGGACATCATCAAGATCGCGATGATCCGCATCCACGATGAGCTGCGCGCGCGCGACCTCGACGCCCGCATGCTGCTCCAGGTGCACGACGAGCTCGTGTTCGAGGTGCCGGAAGACCGCATCGATGAGAGCCGCACACTCGTCCGCGAGCTGATGGAGAACGCCGTCGAGCTCGATGTCCCGCTCGAGGTCGCCACCGGCGTCGGCGCGACCTGGTGGGAATGCAAATGATGGTTCCGGGTTCCGAGTTCCGGGTTCCGAGTTCCCCGCCTCCCCTTCCGGCTCGGAGTCGCGGCGAAAGGCTACCCGCAAACCCGCAACCCGCTAACCCGGCAACGGGCCGCCGTGTACCGTCATCTGAGCTGGGCGGCTTCGGCGTATAGGGAGCGGTCGCACGAGCGGCGTGCGGATCTGTTCGTGCGGTTGATGCGGCCGCGCGCTGGCGATCGCATGCTCGACCTCGGCGGCGGCGACGGCTCTTTCGCGGCGCGCATCGCGCGGCGTGTCTCGGTTCGCGTTACCGTGGCCGACGTCGCCGACACGAGATTCGAGGCGCGGGACCGATACGGCTTCAGTGAAGTTGCGCTCAAGATCGCAGCGTCCGGGTCCGCGTCTCTACCTTTCGACGACGGCGAGTTCGACCTGGTGCTCTGCAACTCTGTCATCGAGCATGTCACGTTGCCCAGACCGGAATGTCGAGTCCCGGGCATCCGTGAGCGCGATTGGCGCGAGCGCGCGGCGGCCGCGCAACGGTCTTTCGCCGATGAGATCCGGCGCGTCGGCGGCGGCTATTTCGTGCAGACGCCGCACCGGTCGTTCCCGATCGATGTGCACACCTGGCTGCCGCTCACGAACTTTCTGCCCCATGACGCCGCCCGGCGGCTCGTTCTGGTGCTCGACGGCATCTGGGTCAAGAAATGCGGTGTCGCGGATTGGCGCCTGCTCGCGACCGTCGAGATGCGGCGGCTCTTCCCCGACGCTGCCATCCACATCGAGCGCCTCGCCTATCTGCCGAAGAGCATCATCGCGTACCGGCGGCGGCGCGCGTAGACGTCCCCGAACGCGGAAAATCGGCCCAAACCGCCATGGAGTTGCCCCGGATCCACCATCACCTTCCGCGCATCCTTAACCCGAGGAGGCGCGAAGATGAGTCGGTCGATCAACAAGGTGATCCTGGTCGGGAACGTCGGCAGGGATCCGGAGGTCCAGATCACGAGCGGCGGGGCGAAGGTCGCACATCTGTCGCTGGCAACGAGCCGTCGAGTCCCCCGCGACTCGGGCTTCGACGAGCGCACCGAGTGGCACAGGCTGACGCTCTGGGACCGCCTCGCACAGCTGGCCGAGGAGTACGTCCGCAAAGGTGACCGTCTCTACGTCGAGGGGCGGATGGAGTACGGCTCGTTCGAGAAGAACGGGCTGACGATCCCGACAGCCGAGGTGCACGTCCGCGAGATTGTTCTGCTCGGCTCGCCGGGCGGGCGTCCGACCCCGAGCGGCGCGTCCGGCGCGGTCGAGGAGCCGGTCGAGGAGGTCGAGGTGGCCGCCTGAGGCCGCGCCGGTTCCGGGTTCCGGGTTCCGAGTTCCGCGTTCGGGTTGCCCCCGACGCCACCGTTCGAACATCTCGGCCGCAGGTACCGGGACAACCAAGCAGCATGGGAATCGAGCGTGGAAGTCCGTCACGGCGGCTTCGGTTGGTGCGTTAGCCAACACGGAACGCGAACCCGGAACCCGGAACCCGAATCAGAGCATGCTCGAGAATCGCGGCGTGATCGAGAACAGGAGCTGCCATTCGCCGCCGTTGTTCAAGCCGCGCACGAGATCGAGGTGCGCGGTGTCGTAGAGCAGGGAGAACCCTACGCCGACGCTGCTTTGGATGCCACCTGTCGGGCGCGTGCTCCAGCGCGTCCAGGCCGGCTCCGCGCCGCCGGGCAGCGATGCCGTCCGGTCCGGCTCGTCCTCGAGCCAGCCCACGAGGCCGGCGGCGCCGAGTAGGCGGACGCCGAGCCAAGGTGGCGCGATCTGGCGCGTCAACTCGACGTCCGCCAGGGCGAAGGCGTCACCGAGGAACGAACGGTAGGGGTAGCCGGGCAGGGTCCCGCGGCCGCCGAGCAGGAACAGCTGCTGCGCCGCGGGCGAACCGAGCGCCACGCCGGCCGTCGCCCTGAGCTGCGCGGTGGTGCGTAGGTCGAGCGATTGACGCCGCAGCGCGAGCTCCGCCGTGGGCCGAGCGAAGACGTCGCCTTCGAACGTGCCGGCCTCGACCGCGGCCTCGCCCGCCCACTCGACCGCCGCGGACCCGGGCATCGAGCGGCTCGCAGTCGCGCGAGCGACGATGAGACGTCCCTCGTCGACCGGCCGAACGGGCCGGAACGAGGCGTCATCACCGAACACGACGGTCTCCGCGACGAGATCGGCGCTGCTGTGGTGCTCGCCAGCGACACCCAGGCCGAGCGTCCATCGCGGGCTTACTCGCTGCCGGACAGAGATGCCGGCGCCACGCGCACGGAACGGGTCGAGATAGTCATCACCCAGGCCGATCGCCGAGATCGTGTTGAGCGCGCCGGGCATGCCCGGGCGGAGACCGATGTCGCGGAGCGCGTTGTAGTACGCGTTCGCCTGAACCTGTGTCGCGGCGGTCTCGGCGCCCCACCGCAATCCGAGCTCGGCCGTGCCACGTTGCGCGGTAAATGCGTGGCCTCCGGTCAGCGAGGCGCGGAAGGATGGCTCCGGCTGGTACGATAGGCCGGCGCCGAGGAATGGGCCCTCCGCGCGGTTGTAGCGGAGCGCGGAGGACGCGTCCGGGAGTGTTGGCCTTAGCGGCGGAAGCCCGCTGAGGGCGCGTTCCCGGACCAGCGCAGCGGCCTGCGCCCGGATGTCGCGCATGTGCGCGGGCGCGGCGAGGCCCGTGTCGATCAGGTCGTCATACAGGGCGTTCTCGAACGCGTAGCTCTCACGTTGCTCGGGCGGTACGGCCGTGACCGGGAACTGATCGAACAGGCCGGGCCGCAACTCCTGGTTGAACTCGTACCCGGAGACGCGAAACCGCGCTTGAATGACAGCGCCCGCTATGAAATCGAGCTCCGGAATCTGCCGTCGGATCTCGACCGCCTGCTCGTACGGCAGCCAATACCGCCCGTTCCAGAGACTGTTGTCGAGCGAGACATTGATGTAGTCGAGCCTGCGGTCGACGTACGAGGCGGGCGTGAACGTGAACGTCATCCGCACGACGTCGGCGGTCGCCCGATCCACGAAGACAGAGCCAATGAGCGCGGACCGCTCCGACTCCTTCGGCCTAACATCGATCTGGTACGCCAACACCGGCTCGGCCGCGCCCGGGAGCCGGATCGCCAGCGAGTCCGCGATCCGAAAATCATAGACCAACTCGGATCCGGGCGCCGCCGGATGCGGGACGTCGTGTACCTCGTCGCCGTCTCCCATCCGAATGACATCATCGAACTCGTTCTGAACAACGGTGAGGTGGTCGAGGTGGTAGTGCATGCGATTGGGCAGCGCGTTCTCGCCGCGCATGCCGATGATCCGCTGCTTCGTCCGGTCCGGCGCCGCCCAGTACACCTCGAGCGCAATCTGATCCGAGCGGACCAATGTGCGCTCCTCGCTGCTCCGCCGGTCAAGGTAGAAGTAGACCATGCCGGCGGCCTTCGCGCGGTAATTCTCCAGCAACGAGTCGGCCAGCGGTTCGGCCCGTCGCTCTCGCGCCCGCGAGATCAGCTCGAGCGCGCGCGCCGAGTTCCAAGGCTCCGGCTGCTGCGCGCTGGCCGCGACCGGATCCAGCCCGGCGACCACGAAAGCCACGAACGCACGACGCCAGAAAGGGCCGGCGCGTCGGGAAACGGGACCGTCGAAGGACGTCATAGATCGAGTGTTCTACGCGAGGTGCGGTTGCGCGTTCCCGAGCTGAAGCTCTCGAGATTGTTCGTGTAACAGCACGAGAGCCCGCCAAGGACGGCGGGCTCTCGTGCTGTCGACCACGACTCGCGTTTTGGCCGCTAGTTCGCGCTCCAGAACGTCTCGAGGGCCTCGCCGTCCGGGCTCTCCCGCAACTTCTCGAACGCTCGGTTGCGAATCTGACGAATACGCTCACGCGTGACCCCGAGCAACGAGCCGATCTCCTCCAGCGTGCGCTCTTCGCCGTCATCGAGACCATAGTAGAGGTACAGAATCTTGCGCTCCCGCTCCGTCAGGTACTTCTCGAACATCCGGTCGAGGAACTCACGCTGCGCTTGCGATTCGACGGTCTCCTCGATGTCCTCGGCCTCCGCCCCAGCGAACCGCTCGCCGAACGACGCACTGTCCCGATCCGCACGGTCGATCGGCGCGTCAAGCGACAGCTCGGACGCCGCCACCCGACGCAGCGCGCGAACCGTGTCAACCGGCTCGCCCATCTCCGTCGCGATCTCCTGATCGCTCGGGCTGCGGCCGAGCAGCTGCGTCAGCGCGGTCTCCGTCCGCGAGAGCTTGACCAGATTCGAATTCTGATTCAGCGGGATCCGGACCGAACGCGTCTGCTCGGCCAGCGCCTGGAGCACGGTCTGTCGAATCCACCAGACCGCGTACGAGATGAACTTCACTCCTTTGTCCGGGTCGAACTTCTTCACCGCCTTGAGCAGGCCCTCGTTGCCGATGCACACCAGCTCCGAGAGTCCGAGTCCACGGCCCTGATACTTCTTCACATACGAAATGACGAACCGGAGGTTGGCCGTGACCAATCGTTCGGCCGCTTCCTTGTCCCCGACCCTCGCCCGACGAGCTAACTCGCGCTCCTCCTGGGCTTCCTCGATCAGTGGGTACTTCTCCACGTCGTACAGGTATTGGTCGAAGGAGTCCAGAGCGCGGGAATTGAGGAACATAGGCTCAAGCATCCTTGCGCGGGTTAAAAGAAAAAGCAGCGAACGCCATCGTTTCCTAGGCTCGCTGCTTATCTAGACGCTTTCGTGCGGTCAGAGGGCGTGGTCGTCCGCACCCGGCATCCCCTTGTGAGGTTCTGATCGTTGGAACAGCGGACAATATAAACGAAAGACCTACGGAATGTAACCCCCTTGAATCTCGGTGAATCGTCCCAAGTGCCTCGCTCCGTGCGCCAGACCACGCTACCCGGCCCGTACTATACTCCTAAGTTATTGTGGGACCTGATTATACAATAATAATCCAACCATTAATGTGACGCCGCGCGCCAGGCCGCGCGCCGTATGTCAGCGGGTTGGGGCACGGCAGCGAGGCGAAGGTGATCCATGGGTTGGGCACGAGCTCTCGGGCGCCGGTGGGGTGGGAGGCGCGGGTCGGGTCAGGCGGAGGTGGTGTGGGTGAGTGTGCGGGTCCTGAATGGCTCCCCAAAACGGAGGAGCCCGGCCGTGTGGCCGGGCTCCCTGGGGTCGCGATCGGAGTCGGGCGGTGGGCGCCTTACTGGTCCTTCCCACCCTTCTGCACCGGCTCCTGCCGCATCAGCGGCTGGAACACGCAGCCCGTTGTGCGAAGCGGCGCGTAGATGGTGCGGAGGTCATCGAACTCGTCACGGAGCTCGGTGTTCTCGAGGATCGAGCTGAGCTCACGGTTCCCCTGCGTCTCGAGCTGAGCGCTGACGACGGCGATTTGGTCAGCGTCTGCGTAGATCGGCACGCCGTTGTAGGTGCCGAACAGCGTCAGCTGGTTGGGCGACCGCGTTGTCGCCTGTCCGTACGTCACGAACTCGGCCGTGTAGGTGCCCGAGGTCACGACGAGCGGCGTGCCGCGGACGTACCAGTCCTGACCCTGGGCCACCGGGGTCGAGGGGACCGCCTGGCTCAGCGGCACGCGCTGGCCGTTCTGGTCGACGACCGTGTCACCGCTGGCGGGCAGGAACAGCGCGTCCTGCATGCGGAGCCCGTTGTCCGCCGACATGTCGAGCACGCACACCGTGACCGGC
>JBOHRM010000310.1:0-2754 GCA_050732715.1 Longimicrobiales bacterium | reverse complement strand
GCGCTGCGGCCCGAGGGTTGGGTGCGGGCAGACGGCGGCGCCGAGGGCGCGCCGGCCGGCGGGGTGCTCGCAGTGGCGGGGATCGCATGGCCAGAGCTGTTCTTCGAGACGGCTCGAGGGATGGGTGTGGATGTCGAAAAGGTCCTCACATACCCGGATCACCATGACTACGGGCCGGCCGATGCGGCGGCGATCGAGCGCGTCGCGAACGGACGGCCGATCGTCATGACCGAAAAGGATTGGGTCAAGCTGGCGGGGCCCCCTCGCCCTGACCCCCTCCCCCGTGCGGGGGAGAGGGGATCATCCGCCGGCGCGCCTTCGGGTCCATTTCGGGATCGCGATTCGGGGAAAAACGTTGCGGGGGAGAGGGGATCTCCTTCTGCCGCGCTGATGGACCCGAGCCGCGTGTGGGTTCTGCGCGAGCGGGTCGAGGTCGACACGGGCGCGGCGACGCTGGCGGCCGCGCTCGATGCGCTCGGCCCCGGCGCGGCCGTGGAGGGCGCGGCCGCCGCCGAGGACGTGGGCGATGCCACCGTCTCGCGCTCACGCGTTCGCCACGGCTACAGCGAGGCCCGCGCGGCGCAGCGCGGTGCCGTCGTTTCCAGCGAAAGCTCTGAACTCGCGACTCGGCGATGAAGACCGTCTCGACGGATGTGCTGGTGATCGGCAGCGGCATCGCCGGGCTCAGCTTCGCGATCCAGGCCGCCGAGCACGGGCGTGTATCGTTGATCACGAAGAAGCAGCGCGCGGCGTCGAACACGCACTACGCGCAGGGCGGGATCGCGGCGGTCATGAGCAGCGAAGACTCGATCGCACTTCACGCGCGCGATACACTCGTGGCCGGGGCCGGACTCTGCCATACGCGCACGGTCTTCGATGTGGTTCGTGAGGGCCCGGCGCGCGTGCGTGAGCTGATCGCCTGGGGCGTCGCCTTTACGCGCGAGCACGGTGGCTTGTCTCTGGGCCGCGAGGGTGGCCACTCGGCGCATCGGATCCTGCACGCGAGTGACCTCACGGGTCGCGAGATCGAGCGCGCCTTGCTCGCCGCCATCGAGGCGCACGATCGGATCGACCTGTTCGAGGACCACGTCGCCGTCGAATTGTGCGTGGGTCTGGATGCGAGGACCGGGGCGCGGCGTTGCACGGGCGCCGTCGTCTTCGACCATCGTATGAACGACGTGATGCGCTTCGAGTCTCGATTCGTCCTGCTGGCAACGGGCGGCCTCGCGCAGGCGTATCAGCATACGACGAACCCGGACATCGCCACGGGCGATGGCATCGCCATGGCGTATCGTGCGGGTGCCGACGTCGCCAACTCCGAGTTCGTGCAGTTCCATCCCACGGCGCTCTATCCAGCAGACGAGCGGGCGTTCCTGATCAGTGAGGCGATTCGGGGCGAGGGCGCCGTGCTGCGCCTGCGCTCGGGCCGCGCACTCATGGACGGGATCCATCCGATGGGGTCGCTGGCACCTCGCGACGTCGTGGCGCGTGCGATCGACCTGGCGTTGAAGGAGACCGGTCATCCGCACGTGTTGCTCGATCTCTCGCCGATCCCGCGCGCCCGCATCGAGGCGCGGTTCCCCGGCATACTCGCCGAATGCGCGAGCCGCGGCATCGACATCCGCACCGAGGCGATCCCGGTCGTCCCGGCCGCGCATTACGCGTGCGGCGGAGTGCGCACGGACACACGCGGGCGGACCTCGCTGCCGGGTCTATTCGCAGCGGGCGAGGTTTCGTGTACGGGGATGCACGGCGCGAACCGTCTCGCATCGAACTCGTTGCTCGAGGCGGTGGTGTACAGCCATCGCGCGGCCCACGAGGTGCCCCGGGTGTTGAACCGTGCGGCCGACGCCGAGAACCCACGTCCGAGCGTCGAGCTCCCTGGCGCTCCCCGACAGGTGGAGCGGTCCGAGTCAGCATCGGAATGGTCGGAGGAGCTCTGCCGCATGCGGCGCGAGCTGCGTCGCGCGATGTGGGAGGATGCGGGAATCGTGCGCACCACCGGCCGACTCGAGCACGCGGCGTCGGTCCTCGATGACTTGGCACGGCGCGTCGAGATCGAGCACGCACGCGGACTCGACGTGGCCGTCATCGAGCTGCGCAACCTCACGGAGGTCTCGCGCCTCATCGTGCGGTCCGCGCTGCTACGCCGCGAAAGCCGTGGACTGCACTACACGCTCGACCATCCGTATCGCGACAACGAGCGACATTTACGAGACACGATACTCACAGCCGCACAAGCTTAGGAGAAACACCGCGAATGCAACCGGCGCGAAGCGTCGTACCCACGGACCCCAACCCGCCGCTCGACGAGGACAATCCCTTCGAAGGAATGATGCACCGATTCGATCGGGCAGCGGAGCTGTTGTCGCTCGATCCGGGCATCTACAAGATCCTGCGCCATCCGGAGAAGCAGGTCGTGACGTCGATCCCCGTCGCCATGGACAACGGCGAGGTCGAGGTATTCACCGGCTACCGGGTGCTGTACAACACCTCACGAGGGCCGGCGAAGGGCGGCCTTCGGTATGACCTTTCCGTCACGCTCGACGAGGTCACGGCGCTCGCGGCCTGGATGACGTGGAAATGCGCGGTCGTCGACATCCCGTTCGGTGGTGCGAAGGGCGGCGTGGTCTGTGATCCCTATCGGCTGTCGACATCCGAGCTCGAGAAGCTCACGCGACGCTACACCGCGTCGATACTCGAGATTCTGGGCCCGGAATCGGACGTGCCCGCGCCGGACGTGACCACCGGCGA
>JBOHRM010000309.1:0-2669 GCA_050732715.1 Longimicrobiales bacterium | reverse complement strand
TAGTCATCCAGCGAGATCGCCGACGAGCCGGCGGTCGACTGGTCGATGCGCGAGAACGTCGCCACGGTCCGCACGCGCGAGGACGTGCTGAGCTCGTGGTCCCAGCGCAGCGTGCCGCTCTGCCGGTCGTACGCCGTGCCGTCCCGCCAGCCGTCGGTGCGGGTGACGTTCACCTCGGCCAGCACGCCGTTTCGGCCGTGCCGTGACGCGGCCGACGCGAGGAGCCGCGCGAAGCCGAACGCGCCGCCCTCGAGCGTCGCCTCGAACCCGTCCTGGTCGAGCGGCGACCGTGTCGCGACGTTGATCATCCCGCCGATCGCGTCACTGCCGTACAGCGCCGTGGCCGGGCCTTTCGTGACCTCGATGCGATCGGCGTTCGGCACATCGATCTCGTACAGCGCGTTGTGGTTGAAGAACCCGGTCGAGCGCGTGGGCACGCCGTCCTCAAGGAACAGATAGACCGGGCTCGTGGTCTTCGGCTGCCGCATCGCCGTCATGTGGCCCTCGCCGCCCGTGACGTTGACCCACACGCCCGCGACGCGGTTCACGATCTCGGATGGATGCGACGGCCGCACCTCGCGCAGCGTCTCACTGGTGATCACGCCGATCGAAGCGGGCGTCTCTGCGCGTCGCTGCGCCTCCCGGCTCACGCTCACCACCAGCTCGTCCGCGCGCAGCGCTTGGATCTCGAGCGCGAGGTCCACGCGTGCGGTCGCGCCGGCGCGTACCGTCACCGCGCGCCGAGCTACGCGCCTCCCCACGTAATCGGCGATCAATATGACTTCGCCCGACGGCACACGCGCGATCCGGAACACGCCATCCGGCCCGGTCGCCGCCGTGAGACCCGTGCCTTCGATGACGACACGTACGCCGTCGAGTCCGGCGCCGTCCTCCGCGGTCGTGATCGTGCCCTCGATTGCGCCGTACTGCTGCGCCAGCAGCGTGTCGGGGAGTGCCAGCGGCACGGCCCAAACCACGAGGCTGGCAGCGAGCGACCGTAGCGCGCTCGCCAACGTTGTTCTCGACATGTTGCGGTCCCCTCGTTCGTAGCGCCCGCGAATCCACCGCGTGCACGCCGGCTTCTCTAGGCGTGAACACTGGCGTTCGTGGGTCGTCGATGTGCGCTTTTCCGGACGTGCCGTGCTCGCGCTACGACACGCCGCGTTGCCGTCGGATCAGCGCGGCGAGGGAGGGGCGTTCGCGTAGGGGTGCAGGTACGGCGGGTCGATGACCGCCATCTCCGCCGCCACTGCGGTCACGTGGGTCGGCATTGCCGACGGCGTCGTGGCGGCGGAACGGATCGCCGTGCTCGGCAGCGCGACGCCGACCTGCGTTACGCATTGGCCGATGCAGTTGCACGGACCACCGTGCTCGTGACCGTGCGTATCCGGCTTGCCGGCATCGGCATCGAGGGCATGGCCTGAGTGATTCGCGTGGCCGCCGTGACCGACGCCACCGGGAGCAGAATGCTCGGCGGGTAGCGAATCGTGATGCGGACAGTGATCGCCGGCGAACGCGTCACCCAGCGCCACGCCCGGAAAACCGAGCGTGAGCGCGAGCAACGCTACCGGTCGAATCAACCTATCCGCGATTCGCATGTGAGAAATATGCCATGAGTCCCGTGACGACACCAGGCCCTCCGCTCGATCCTGGCAGGCGCCGCGACTATGCCTGACGGCGAATCCGCGGGATGCCGAAAAAGCCGGCGAGCGCGGCGAAGGCGAAGACGGCGAGCTCGTTGAAGCGCGGTACACCCACATCGAGCTCGAGCAGGTTTACGCCGAGCGCGTACCACGCCGCGGCTGCGAGCACACCGGCGAAGAGGCCCTTGACCGCGGGCGCTCTCCATCCCGGCTTCGGCGCATCGGCCCGGCCGGTCCTTCTCCCCTGCACCGCCGACGCCACGCCACCGAACACGCCGCCCGCGAGCGACGCGATAATGAAAAGGATCGGCCACTCGAACTCGATGGTCGCTGGCGCCTCACCGAAGCCGGCCGCCGATGCACGCAACGTGGCCGCCCCGGTCCCGCTCGAGCGGATGCGTGTCGCGCCGACACCCGCATCGCCGAGCGCAATCGTGGTCGTGTCCAGCTCCCCGGCGGACGACCACAGCGTGACGGCGGACGGCACGCGGCCACTCGCGCCGAGCACGCGCACGGTGACGCGTGCGGTGCCAACACCCCAACCCTGGATGCGCGACGGCGACGTCTCGACCACGAGCGTCGGCTCGACGGGCACCCAGACATCTTCGCCACGGATATCGAACTCGGGGATGATATGGATGCGCAGCGAGTCGCTCGGACGACTCGCCGCGAGCTCGACGCGCTGGAGAGGCAGGTTCGTGTGCTGCAGCGTCAGCTGATCCGGCTCGATGCGGTCGGCTTCGCTGATGAGTTGAAAGCGGATCGGCACACCCAGCGAGTCGCTCCGCGTCCGGCGCGAGCTGTCCTCGAGGGCGAGGAACAGCGCACCGCGAAACTCGCCGTCGACCCAGCGCAACCCGTTCGACTTGTAGATCGGCCGCAGCACCCAGGTCCCTTCCGCCGCGGCATCGGGTGTGAGGTATCGGAACGGCAACGTACGGAACGGCTCGATGCCGACCGGCTCGCCGATCGCGGCGGTGTCAGTCGGGTCGAGCAGGTCGTCGACCACGCGGTTGTCGTCCGCCG
>JBOHRM010000308.1:0-4370 GCA_050732715.1 Longimicrobiales bacterium | reverse complement strand
GCGATCGCGGCTGACGTCGCTCGTGTCATCTCAGCACGACGCCTCGTGTCCCGGCCTCGATGCGGCCGAGGGTCCAGGCATGCTCGCCGGCATTCGAGAGACGCGTGAGCACCTCGCCTTCTCGCTCGGCGGCAACGATGGCGATCATGCCGACACCCATGTTGAACGTGTGCTCCATCTCCGTCCGCTCCACGCGCCCGGCCTCCATGATGAAAGCGAACTCGGGCGGCGGCGTCCATGACGCACGCTCGATGATCGCCACCGCACCGTCGGGCAACACGCGTTCCAGGTTGTCCGGGATGCCGCCGCCGGTGATGTGCGCGAGCGCGTGGATGGCACCGTCCTCGATCAATGGCAGCACCGCGTTGCGATAGCTCCGGTGCGGGCGGAGCAGCGTTTCGGCCACTGCGTGGCCAGTGCCCGGATACTCGTCATCGGTGCCGAGCCCGAGCTCGTCGAAGATGATGCGACGGAGCAGCGAATAGCCGTTCGTGTGGAAGCCGGCCGACGCGAGCGCGATGAGCCGGTCTCCGGCGCGGACGCGCTGCGGTCCCGGCCGCGCCTGCTCTTCGACCACGCCTACGACGAACCCTGCGAGGTCGTACTCGCCCGGTGCGTACAGGTCCGGCAGCTCCGCGGTCTCACCGCCGATCAGCGCGCACTCGTTCGCGAGGCACGCCGCGGAGACACCCTCTACGATCTGCTCGACGGTGGCCGCGTCGAGACGTCCCATGCCAATGTAGTCGAGGAAAAAGAGGGGGCGCGCGCCTTCGACAAGGATGTCGTTCACGCAGTGATTGACGATGTCGACGCCGACGGTGTCGTGCCGACCCGCGCGAACCGCGACCTTCAGCTTCGTGCCGACGCCGTCCGCGCTCGCGACGAGCACCGGGCTCGCATAGCCGGTGGGGACACGGAACAATCCCCCGAATCCGCCGGGCTGCGAGAGCGCGCCGGCCGTCGCGGTGCCCTGCATCAGCTCGATGATGCGGTGCTTCGCGCGATCCGCGGCGTCGCGGTCCACGCCGGCCGCGCGGTAGGTCAGGCCGGGTCGCGCTTGCACTCAGGTTCTCGGCTCGAAGAGGACGGGCTGCTCGAACGCCGTGAGCTCGCGGAACTCGGCGACGCGTGCGTCGATCTCGGCAGGACCGAGGTCGACCAGCCGCTCGAGACCGAATCGCTCGACGGCGAACGACCCCATCGCCGAGCCGTGAATCATCGCGAGGCGCAGGTGATCGTGCGTGACCGCGCCCGCTCGCGCCAGGTAGCCGAGGAAGCCGCCGGCGAACGCGTCGCCTGCGCCCGTCGGGTCGAACACTTCCTCGAGCGGGAAGCCCGGCGCGAAGAACATGAAGTCGCGGGTGAACAGCATCGCGCCGTGCTCCCCCTTCTTCACCACGACCATTTCCGGACCACGGTCCTGCACCCAACGCGAAGCGCGCCGGAGGTTGTGGTCACCCGACAACTCACGCAACTCGCTGTCATTCACCATCAGCACATCGACTCGCCCGAGCAGGCGCAACAACGCGTCCCGCGTCCCCTCGATCCAGTAGTTCATCGTATCGCACACCACCAGCTCCGGAGCGCGAACCTGGTCGAGCACGTCGAGCTGGAGCTGCGGATCGATGTTGCCGAGGAACAGCCACTTCGCCTCACGGAACGCGGGCGGGATCACGGGCCGGAAATCGGCGAACACGCCGAGCCGCGTCTCGAGCGTCTCACGCGAGCTCAGGTCGAAGCTGTACAGCCCGGACCAGCGGAAGCTCTCCCCGGAACGCTGGTCCAACCCCGCGAAATCGACGCTGCGTTCGCGCAGGAACGCCAGCTCGTGGAGCGGGAAGTCGTCGCCTACCACGGCGACGAGCTGCACCGGGTGGAACAGCGAGGCGGCTGCGCTGAAGAACGTGGCGGATCCGCCCAGCGCGTGCTCCGCCTTACCGAACGGCGTCTCGATCGAATCGAGCGCAACGCTTCCGACCACGAGCAGACTCATCCCATCCCCTTCAGCTTTCTATACCGGTCATGAAGTACAAGCGATCAAACAGAGACGTTTGAACCGGCAGGTTATCCTCTCGCAAGGGCGCGAAGCTCGCAAAGGATACGCAATGAACTCTTGGCGCACCCCTGGCGCACTTCGCGTCTTGGCGAGAGGATTCCTTCCATTGGCCCAGGCGCCTCGCACCCCGAGTCGGGCCATGATGTTGCCGATCCGCCACTCATTCGCGTTCCATCCGGTCCGGCGCATTGAGCGACAGCAGGTTCAGTCCATTGCGCAGCGTGATCTGGATCGCGCGGGCGAGCATCAGTCGGGCCGCGCGCAGGGCTTGATCCGGCACCAGCACGGCGAGCTCGGGGTTGCGGCTCGGATTGCCGGCGTGGTACCACGAGTTGATCAACCCCGCCGTCGTCTCGAGATACTCGCAGACCATGTGCGGTGCACGCGCGCTCGCTGCCTTCGTCACGACGTCCGGAAAGTGCGCGAGCTGATTCGCCAGCTCGCGCTCGGACTCGTGCTCGAGGAGCGAGAGCTCGGGACCCGGCTGGATCTCGTCCGGCCGGATGCCGGCCTTGCGGAAGATGCTCATCATACGCGCGTGGGCGTACTGCACCTTGAACACCGGGTTCTTCTCGGTGTGATCGAGCGCGAGGTCGAGATCGAACAGCATCTGCGCGTCACTGCGGCGCATGAGGAAGAAGTATCTCGCCACGTCGACGCCGAACTCTTCGAACAGCTCGCGCAGCGTGACGAATTCGCCCGCGCGTTTGCTGAGACGGACGTCTTTCCCGCCCCGCACAATCCTGACCATCTGCACGATCTCGACGTCGAGGAATCCGTCGAGTCCTAGCGCCGAGAGCGCGGCCTGCATGCGGGGGACATAGCCGTGATGGTCCGCGCCCCACACATCGATCACGTGATCGAAACCGCGCTCGTTCTTGTTCCTGTGGTAAGCGACGTCCGGCACGAGGTACGTGTAGGACCCATCGCGCTTCACGAGGACGTGGTCCTTGTCATCACCGAAGTCGCTCGAGCGCAGCCATACCGCGCCGTCGGCTTCATAGGTCAAGTGACGCTCGGACAGCTCGCGTAGTGTCTGGTCGGCCTGGCCTTCGCGATACAGGCGTGACTCTTCGAAAAACACATCGAAATGGACGCGGAACTCGCGCAGGTCGCGTTCCTGTTCTTCGCGCAGCAGCTGGACCGCACGCTCGCGGAGCATGCGCAGGCGCTGGTCGCGGTCGGTCGCGCGCAGCGCAACGCCCATCTCGGCTTCGACGCGGCGCGCGAGGTCCCGCATGTACTCGCCGTGATACCCGCCCTCGGGTACCGCGGCCATCTGCCCGCCGAGATCGAGCCAGCGCGCCTCGAGCGACTCGGCGAGTTTGTCGATCTGGGCGCCGGCATCGTTGATGTAGAACTCGCGCGTGACGTCGTCACCGGTCCACTCAAGCAGTGACGCGATCGCGTCGCCGAGCGCCGCGCCGCGGCCGTGAGCGACGTGAAGCGGCCCGGTCGGGTTCGCCGAGACGAACTCGACCTGCACGCGCCGTCCGCTCGGCCGAGCGGCGCGACCCCATGCGTCTCCGGCGCGGAGGATCGCTTCGAGGCGGTCGTGCAGGCTCTCGGTGGCCAGGCGGAAGTTGATGAAGCCCGGTCCGGCGACGTCGGCCGCGGCGAAGCCGGCCACCTCGAGGTCGAGCTGATCGATGATCCAGCTGGCGAGCTCGCGCGGTTGGCGGCTCAGCGGGCCCGCGAGCACGAGGGCGAGGTTCGTGGTGAAATCGCCGTGCTGCCGAGTGCGCGGGCGGTCGAGCCGAATGTGGGGGCGCTCACCCGGCTCGAGGCGATCGACGATGCGCTCGAGCTGTTGGACCAGCGTTTCGGCCGGCGCGCGACGAACCGAGGGCAAAGCGCCTTCGGTCCCGGGTTGGCTGGCCGGATTCACTCGCCCGAGCTCGACGGCGGCTTGCCGCCGGACCCCGACTTGGTGTCCGATTTCGCGCCGCCATTGCCGTCCTTGCCGTCTTTGGACGCCTTCGCTTCCCCGCCCTTGCCGTCCGTCTTGCCGCTGTCCGCCTCGGCGGCCTTCTTGTACGTGTCGCTGCGGTAGTCGGTGATGTAGAAGCCCGAGCCCTTGAACAGCAGGCCCGCGCCGGCCGAGAGCAATCGCTCGGCAGCCGCACCGCAAGTCGGGCATTTCTCGAGCGGCGGATCGGTCATCCGCTGAAACTGATCGAAGTGATGGCCGCCCGCACAGCGGTATTCGTATGTTGGCATAGCGTTCGTTCCTGGACTGAAAACCTTCCAATTTTATGACCGGAGCGCGGGCGAGCCAACCCGTACGCTGGCCTCTGACCCCCTCACCCTACCC
>JBOHRM010000307.1:0-4079 GCA_050732715.1 Longimicrobiales bacterium | reverse complement strand
AGGTCGAGCCAGCCGTCGTTGTTGAGGTCGCCGAACTGCGCGCCGAACGCCCAGCCGCTCAGCTCGACGCCGAGCGCGCCGGCGAGGTTTCGGTAGGCGGGCACGCCGGCGGAGTCGCCCGTCGGTGACCAGAGGTCGTTGCCGTGGATGAGGACGCCGGGCTCGGATATGTTGGTGACGAACAGGCTCCACTCGCCGCGGTTGAGCACGTCGGCGAACGATGCGTTCATCCCGCTCTTCGGTGTGCGCGCGACGTTCGCGGTGCGGCCGACCTCGTCGAAGCGTTCGCCGCGATCGTTGATGTAGAGGTCGTTGATGCCGAAGTCATTGGCGACGAAGAGGTCGGCATCTCCGTCGCGGTCGACGTCCGCGGCAGCCGCCGCGAGCGTCCAGCGCGTCGTCGTCAAACCCATCGCTTTGCCGACCTCTTCGAAGCGGCCGTTCCCGACGTTGCGGAACAGATAGTTGCGCCCGCCGTTCTGCGCGTACTCGAAGCTCTCGGGCATGATGCGCGTGTGCTCGAGGTTCCACAGGTCGAGCTCGGCCGGGTAATAGCCGCCGATGAAGAGATCGAGTCGGCCGTCGCCGTCATAATCGAACCACACGGCGGTGTTCGCGTTGAGCCATGACGGCAGGCCGGCGTGCTCGGTGACGCGCGTGAAGCCGTGGCCGGCATCGTTGTGGAACAATTCCGGGCGCCCCCACTTGTAGAGCAGGAGGTCCTCATAGCCGTCATTGTCGTAATCGCCCCAGACCGCGCCCATCGAGGCACCGGTGCCGGAGCGATTGACGTCGGCGACGCCGAGCCGGGCGGCGACGTCCTCGAACGTGCCATCGCCTTCGTTTCGGTACAGTGCGTTGTGACTGTCGATTGCACTGTTCGTGACGTAGAGGTCCTGCCATCCGTCGCGGTCGTAGTCGACGATCGAGACGGCCGCGCCGAACGCGGAGACGGCCGGCATGATCGCGTCGAGCTTGGGGTCGAGCGCGGGCGCCTGGTGCGTGAAGCGGATGCCCGCCGCGTGCGAGACTTCGCGCAGCGCGAAGCCGTAGCGCTCGAGGGCCGCGCCGGTGCTCGAGGCCTCGGCGCGCGAGGGCGAGGAGAAGTGGCGCAGCGCGAGCGGCGTCGCGATCAGCGCAATGAAAACCAGCGTCGCGAGGATGCGAGGGAGCGCGGAGCCAGCCGCCCCCCACACCCTAGCCCTCTCCCCCGGCGGGGGAGAGGGGACGCCGGAATGCGGAAGGCCCGCAGTCAGCTCACGCCGCTGGGGCGGGAAGCTCGAGCCTGCGGACGGTCGCTCGGCCATATCGTCTCGATCACTCGTCGCGCTGGGGGACCAGCGCGCGGTGAAACGAGCGCGGCGTGACATAGCGCGTATGGTACACGCTCCAGTCCTCCGGATGCCGCTGGTAGCCGGGATCTTCATCGAGCCGGCCGGGCGGACGGCCGTAGTCTGTCAGGCCGTGGTACGGCAGCGGCCGCACGGTCTCCGAGTAGCCCGTATTGTAGTCGCCGTCCTTGACCCAACCATCGCCGATGAGAACGAAGTCGCGCGTCCAGCCGTCGGCCGGCGGCGGCGGCGCCGGGAAACGGAGCCGCAGCTCGTCGCCCGCGTTCATGATGACGTAGCGGTCGTCGACGGTATGATTGAGTTCGCGGACATCGCCGAATCGCGTGTAGTACCCTATGAGGTCTCGCCAAATCGTCGTCGTCGTGGCGACGTCGTAGTCGGGCAGCTCCGGCGCCTTCCGGCCGGCCTGGCGCACGGCCGAGAACCCACGGTAGCGCAACTCGGCGGTGTCCGGCAGCAGCCGTTGCGTGCGGGTGTGCGCATCGGGGAGGGCGACGGTCCACGCGATGCGATCCCAGTAGACCTCCATGTTCGTGCGCAGCCGCACGCGCCGCTCGGCGTCGGGTTCGAACGCGTGCTCGAGATCGATCAGGATCGTCTTCGTCTTGCCGGACGGGAACCCGATGTCGCGCTCGACGATCGTCCAGCCGCCGTCGCCATTCGCCACCTCGAGCTGGAGCCCGCGGGGCCGCACGTTCTCGCCCTGGCTCAGCGCGACGTTGATCGACGCGTCTGTAGGGTAGACCCAGCCGGAGGCGACGAGCCGGAGCGGGCCGCTCGCGTGTGCATCATCGCCGAGCGTGATCTCGACGTAATGCTCCTCGGCGAGCCCCTGGTACGCGCCGAGCTCGAAGGTGTCGAGGTACCGCTCATCGAGCTCGCGCACGAGCGCGGTGACGTCTCGCCCCGATTCGTCGACCGCTCGAGCGATCGGGCGCAGCGGCTGCGTCAAGTGCAGAGCGGGCGCCGGCGCAGGCAGGGTGAACCGCTCGTCGACGAGCATTTCAGTGCCTTCGGGATGATCCACGACCATCAGCGCGACGTGGTCGAAGAAGTGCGTCTCCCAGAGCTCCGCGGTGATGCTGATGTCATAGAAGCCGTCGCGCGAAGCGAGCTGATCGCCGCGGATCCGGATCCAGTCGTCGCCGTGCATCACGGCGGTTTTGCCTTGCGCGTTGATGCGAAGCCCGAGCCCGGTGCGCCAGAGGAAATCCGTGACGAAGCGCATCGTGCTCCCGTCGAACGCGAAGACCCACGGGCACGAGCCCTTGAGCCGCTGGAGCGTGGTCACGAACCGGTTCGTGCCGGAAACGTTGAACTCGGCTTGCACCGTGCCATTCGGCCAGATGATGCGGGCCACGTCGACGTTGGCGTGCCGACCGAGGCCGAAGTGGACCGTCGCGTCGTCGATCAGCTGTTTCTGATAGAGCAGCCCGGCGCGGACCTCGATCTCACCGCCGATGCCGAACGAGTTGATGCGACGGTCTCCGGTCGCGCTCGCGGCTCTCGGGTTGATGCTCGTCGCGAAGTAGTCCGTGGTGCCTTCGTTGATGAGCCACCATGCCTGGCCGTCCGCGGCCGCGCCGATCAGGTCGAGCCGGCCTTCGCCGCCGATGTCAGCGATCTCGGTCACGTACAGATTGAGCGGCTCGAGTGCGTGCCACCCGTTCGCCGTGCTCAGCCAGACGCGCGTGGCGTCGGGTGTAGATGCGACCAGATCCAGGTCCCCGTTGTTGTCGATGTCGGCCACGAACAGCCGCGTTCGCGCGACGTCGTCCGTCGCGAGCTCGAGCGCCGCGCCGAGCGACTCGGCGACCCAGCCGCGCGGGGACGCCGAGAGCGTGTTCAGCCGGCCATCGCCGCCGACGGTGATCAGCTCGAGCGTCGCATCCTTGTTCAGGTCTCCCGCCGCGATCGCCGCGGCGCGCCCGAGCGTGTCCGGCAGCGCGGCGGGCTCGAACTGAGGGAAGCGGTGCCTGCCATTCAGGTAGACGTGCAGCCGGCCGCCCGCATCGAGCAGCGACGCGTCCGGGTCGCCATCGTCGTCGAGATCGGCCCAGACGAATCCGCGCAGCCGGTCCACGCCGTCGAACGCGTCATACGAGTCGCAGGTGCCATCGCCGCGGTTACGGAGCACCATCGGTGCGCCCTCCGCCCGCGCGGCGATGAGGTCCATATCGCCGTCCATCTCGATGTCGGCGGTCCATACGCCGCTGTACTCGCCGCGTGCGGCGTCGTCCGGAATCGCCTCGGCGGTGACATCCGTGAACGACGCCACATCGGCCTGGCGAAGCAGCCGGATACCTGCGCGTCCCGCGACGGCGAGGTCGAGGCGGAAATCGTAATCGTAGTCGAACGCCGCGATCGCCGTAGGCGTTGGCGCCTCTGCTGGGCTTCCGGCCGGGAAAGGAAACGTTTCGACTTCGCCCCAGTCGGTCGAGACCCAGAGCGTATCCGCATCCGCTGAGACGAACGCGAGCGGCAACTCATCGCCGAGCCAGATCGCGCGAACCCACGGCACCGCGCTCACGCCGACGGACAACGACTCGGGCGCGAACGTCAGGCTCGTGTCCGGCGGCGAAGGTAGCGCCACGGGCGACGGCAACGTCACGAAGCTCGTGAGCAGCGCTTCCGTGCCGCCGGGCGAACTCCGCAGTGCGCGCTCATCGTCCGCGTATTCCGGTAATGCGCGCAGCTCTGTCAGTAGAAACGTGATCGGAGCAGCCG
>JBOHRM010000306.1:0-1773 GCA_050732715.1 Longimicrobiales bacterium | reverse complement strand
CCGCTGCGGCCGTCGCCGCGGTGCCCGCGTTCCGGGCGGGCGCGCCGTGGGCGTTCCTCTCGTCCGGGACGTGGTCCCTGCTCGGTGTCGAGCGCGATGCGCCGATCCTGAGCGATGCGGCGATGCGCGCGAACTTCACGAACGAAGCCGGGCTGGATGGCACCATACGGTTTCTCAAGAACCTCACCGGGTTGTGGGTGCTCCACGAGTGCGAGCGCGCATGGCTCGCCGAGGGCGACGGCGACGGCCACCACGACGCGTCCGCGCTGATCGCGGAGGCCGCCGCCGCGGCGGCTCCGGCCGCGGTGCTCGATCTGAACGATGCGCGATTCGCCGAGCGAAGCGACATGCCGAGCACGCTGCGCGCGGCCTGCCACGAGATCGGCATCGCGGCGCCGAACACACGCGCCGAGCTGGTACGTCTCATCCTCGAGAGTCTGGCCGCGGGCTACGCCCGTGCGCTCGGCGAGCTCGAAAAGGTGGTGGAGGCGCGCATCGAAGTGCTGCACGTGCTTGGTGGCGGTTCCATGAACCGGTTCCTCTGTCAGCTGACTGCCGAGGCGTGTGGCCGGCGCGTGGTCGCGGGGCCCGCCGAGGCGGCGGCGCTCGGCAACCTGCTCGTCCAGGCACGGACGCTCGGTGACCTGCCGCCCGGACTCTCGATCCGTGACGTCGCCCGCGCGAGCAGTGATCTTCACGAATATTATCCAGCACGCACCCGGGCGGGCAGTGATCTTCACGAATATTATCCAGCACGCACCCGGGCGGGCGCCGAAGTACGCATAACCCTATCCTCCAGCGCCTGAACGCTATCAGCCGGCACGACCGGATGCGCAGTCGGCACCCGGACCGCATAACCCGGAACGCGCAACCCGCAACCCGCAACCCGAACGCAGTGAGCCAAATGAGCACGGTCCTAGATCCTCGCCCGACGCATCCACCCGAGCGGTTCCAGCACGTGCGCAGCCTCTGGGACGACGCCGTGGCGGCGCGGCTCGACGGCGTCGATCCTCTCGTCTACCGCTCGAACCTGCTCGGCAGCGATCCGACGATCACGAACACGGGCGGCGGCAATACGTCGTCGAAGTTGATCGAGCGCGAGCCGATCACCGGTGCCGAGGTCGAGGTGTTGTGGGTGAAAGGCTCGGGCGGCGACCTGCGCACGGCGCGGCGCGAGCATTTCTCGTCGCTCTATCAGGCGAAGCTGATGTCGCTCCAGCGCGTGTACGCCACGATGTCGCCCCGCGGGCCGAAAACGGCCGCCGAAGATGTGATGGTCGGCATGTACGCGCACTGCACGTTCAACCTGAACCCGCGGCCGCCATCGATCGACACGCCGCTGCACGCGTTCGTGCCGTACAGACACGTCGACCACATGCACCCCGTGCCGTGCATCGCGATCGCCACGGCGAAGGATGGCCCGGCGCTGACGCGCGAGGTGTTCGGCGACGAGGTCGTATGGCTCGACTGGCAACGGCCTGGCTTCGAGCTCGGGCTCGCGCTCGAGCGGGTCTGCCGCGAGCACCCGAACGCGCGCGGCGCGATCCTCGGAAAGCACGGCCTCATCAACTGGGCCGACGACGACCGCGAATGCTACCTGCTCACGCTGTCTCTGATCGATCGCGCGGAGGCGTTCTTCGCGGCCCGGCCCGGGGCGCAGGATCGCTCCCCCCCGACGATGGCAGGTGGCGAGAGAGGCGCTAGTTCGAACCTCGCGGGAGGCCGGCGGGGTCTTCCCTCTCCCCCCGCGGGGGGAGAGGGTCAGGGTGAGGG
>JBOHRM010000305.1:0-4367 GCA_050732715.1 Longimicrobiales bacterium | reverse complement strand
CCGGGCCGAGAGTCGAGGCGAGCGGATCCTTCGAGCGTCCGGTCTCTACCGGCGTGTGGTGATCACGATGACGCCACCGACGCCGCGTGTGCCGTAGATCGAGGTGGACGCTACGTCCTTGAGGACGTCGACCTGGCGAATGTCTTGGCGAGTCAGCCCTGCGAGCGCCGCCTCGATCGCCCGGGCCTCAACGGGCGTGCCGTCCACGATGAACAGCGGGTCCTGCGGTCCGGTTATGCTGCTGTCGCCGAGCGTCGCCAACCCGCGAATCCGGAAGTGGTAGCCGCCGCCGGCTCGGGGAAGGATCTCGAGCCCGGCAGCCCGCCCGCGCAGCAGCTCCTCGATCCCGCCCGCGCCTGGATTGCCAAGCTCATCGGTGCCAACGGAAGTCACGGCCCCGGTCACCTTCTCCTCAGGCTGCGAGCCGTACCCCACACCGACCTCGCCGGGCTCCGGACCCGCCGGAGGAAGCCCGGGGGGCCCGCATGCGGCTACCACAACCAGGTACGCAATCATAGAAAGCGCCCGTGTCCGAAACCGAGTCGACATCGCAGTCCCTCTCTTTCGCGCGGCGTTTACCGGCCGAACGCTACAAGATAGCACAGCCGCGAACTGTGGTCACAACGGCTCCGATCCAGCGTCCGGTCCAGGCTGAGGGCGCTCGAGGATCGAAGGTTGCCCGTTTCACACGGTTGTTGCTCCGGCTGGGACGCAGACCTTATCCTGCAAGTACGTTAGTATACTAACACGTAGGTAGACCAATAAGGAGGTTCTAGAAGGGCGGCAGCGGCACCTCTGTCTCCTTACGACTGGTCGCCGCCGAAGAACCGCCGTCACGCTCCGTGGAACTGAGAGAAAAAACGTAGACAAATCAAGGCACAAGCACGATGAGGCATGAGACGCGGGCGCGTCCGGCACTACCGGTACTAGTCGCGGCATTCACCGTCGGCGTGAGTGCAGCTTGCGGTACGATCAATGATCGACCCGCAATCGCGGTCCGGGACAGAGCGGGCGTTACGATCATCGAAAGCCGGAGCGCGGCTCGGCCGGAGGATGACGATTGGCGCATCGAGCCTGAGCCCGTGGTCGACATCGGCGTCACCGAAGGCGACGAAGTCTACGAGCTGGGCCTCGTTCGGTCTGCGTTCCGCCTCTCGGACGGCGCGATCGTTGTTGCCGACGGCGCTTCGGATGAGTTGCGCGTGTTCGATGCGCAGGGCCGGCACACGCGTACGATCGGCCGGAGAGGACAGGGGCCTGGCGAGTTCCGGTACCTCGCCGGCGCGTACCCGCTTCCGGGCGACTCGATTCTCGCGATCGATGGCTACGGTTCGCGATGGACGCGCATGGACGCCCACGGAAACCTTGCGAGCATCGCGCTCAGGCCCATGACCGCGGGCGGTCCGGACGGAATCTTCAACGATGGAACACTGCTGCGCCTCGTGTACGCCGGCCGGGTCGATCCGATGCAGACCGGGCATGTCCAGGACGACATCGTTTTCGTCCTCGACCGGCCGGCTTTCGTCTCGGCGACGGATCCCGAGGTGGCCTCTTCAGCGCCATCCAACGTGTTCGATCCAAATGAGCCGCGGCTGCAGGGCGACACGATCCTGCGCGTGCCCGGAAATCAGGAGTATCGGACACAGGTGGGCAACGGCATCATGAACAACGCGGCGGCGTTCGGCCGCCAGGTTCGGCACGTCGTTGGTGACGATGTACTGTGGGTCGGCGGCGGCGAGACCTTCGAGATTCGCGCTCACGGTATGGATGGGACGCTCCGGCGCATCGTTCGCCTGCTCGAGCCCAACCCGCCAATCGAGCCCGAGCAGATCGAGCGGTGGAAGCTGCAGCAGCTCGAATACGCGCGGACGGACGAGCAACGCCGCACGAGGCAGCGGATCATCGCAGCACAGGAGTTCCCGGCCGTGCTGCCCGCCTACTCGGCGCTTCACATCGACCGCATCGGCAATCTTTGGGTCGAGCGTTATCGCGTGCACCGCGATGATCCGCAGCGGTGGGCGGTCTTCGACTCCGAGGGCGCCTATCTGGGGACGCTGGACCTGCCGGCGCGATTCGAGGTCCACGAGATCTACGACGACGCCGTGCTCGGCGTGTGGCGCGACGACGCGGATGTCCAGCACGTGCGCCTGCATCGCATCCTGAAGCCCTAGAACGGCTCGGGCTAATGACCTTCGGTCGCTAGGGGAAACCGCCCGTTGGCCGTCGTTCCCATGTATGCGCCCCATGCGAGAAACGGCGGTAACGGCGCCGAGAGGTCGAGGCGGATCAGCTGCCAGCGCAGGTTCTGCCACGGGATCTTCGCGGAATCCGCCGAGGCCGGGATATCGCCGTGGAGCTGCCAGGCGAGCCCGATCATCTCGAGCGTTCCGGTCCTGCGCGGGTCTGCGATCACCGGCGTGGTGGCGAATACGGTAGGGATGTCGTAGTTGATCATCCGGCCGGTTGCCAGGTGCAGGACGTGGATGCGCGCGGCCTGGCCACCCGGGAAGCGCGTCGAGAAGAAGATGGGCTCGTCGACGCCGTCGCCGGTGAGGTCCACGGCAAGCGGTGCGCCGGCGGGCGAGAACGCGTTGTCATACTCGACGAGCACGCGCCCATCGGCCGCATCGATCAGTCGGTGGACGCTCCCACTGTATCTTGGAAACACGCCCAGGCCGCGACTGACAAAGAAGGCCAGCTTGCCGTCAGGTGATCGCCGCAGCACGGCCGGCGCGTGGTAGGTCTCCTCGCCGTCCCCTCTCTGCTCCCAGAGTCTCTCGGCCGTCGCGCCATTAACCGCAGTCAGTCGTCCGTCCAACGAGCTGATCACGATGTCGGGTTCATCATCGCCGGTGAGCTCGACGATGACGGCGGGTGCGATCACGCCTTTTCTGCCAGTCTCGACCAGTCGCTCGACATGTTCGGCGAACGTTCCGCCGAGCACGGCCGCGACCGGAGCACGGTACGCCGCGCCGCCGTGCGTTTCACCGCCGGTGCCGAAAACCAGCCACTCCGTTCCGTCGGCGCGCTCATAGGCGACGGCCGAGCTGTAGCTCTCCGCGCCATCCGGCGTCTCGTGAACCGCCAGAATCTCGCCATCCGCGCCCGATATTGCCGTCAGAAAGGCCGCATCACGTGGCGTGTTCGGCGGCTTTGTATCGTCGCCGCCGTAGAGCACCGCGAGGTCGGGGATGCCGTCGTCGTTCACATCACGGATGAGCGCAGGCGTGAGGAAGTTGTAGGGGAAGGGCGTTTCGGCCACACTCTCGCCCTTCACGCGCCATAGCACGGCGCCATCCACTCCGCTGAGTGCGGTCAGGCCGCCTTCACGCCCGCCCATGACCACATCGGGGACGCCATCGCCGTTCACTTCGAGGAACCGGGGTGTCGTGAACGCATCCCCGGGATTCGGCGCGCTCCAGAGGATCTCGTTCGTGGCACCCGAAACCGCCACGACGTAGCCCGGAACCTCCGGCTCGGGCAGGAAGCCATATCGCTCGCGCCCGGGTTGAACACGATCGACGCCCGAGCCGAACACGATGTCCGGCACACCGTCGGCCGATAGGTCGATCAGGCTCGGTGAGGATGACGTCATCAGGTCGCCGGTCACCGGCGGGAACAGCAATCGGAAGCTCGGCGTTGGCGCCGGGCCGGCAACGGTGCAGCCGCTCGGTGCCGAGAGCGCGACAGCAAGCCAGAATGTGCTATTACGCATCAGCGCTCGACCGGATCGTGCGTAGTGAGGGCACGCCATAGTCGATGCACGACCACAGACGCGATGTCCGAAGACTTCATTGGACATACGGGCGAACTACGGTTGGACCTCGAGCGAATTGACGGCATGGTAGTGTATCAGCCATGGCAACACCGGAAATCTGCGGTTGCTGCAATGTCAGAACTCATAGCCCAGCCGGACCAGAAGGAGCCGACCGACCTCGGGCGCACCTAGAAAGAAGCGCGTCTTCCGATCGAAGAGGTTGGTCCCTGACACGGAGATGGTTACGCCGGACAGGCGTGATGGCCGGTAGGACGCCGTCGCGTCTAGAAGAGTGTATGCATCCACGACGCCAACGAAGGGTCCTGAATTCATCGAGAAGCCCGAACTGAAGCGCGCGCGCCCCTCCGCCGTGAACCCCCGACGGACATCATCCCAGCGCACGGAGACCGAGCCCTTGTTGTGCGGCGCATTGAGCGCTATGTCGAGGATGCCGGAACAGATTCCGTTGTCCTCGTCCACCGTGCCGACGAAGCAGTTCGCGCTCATGTGAGAAAAATTGCCCGCGATCGAGAGGCGGTTGTCGATGAGGAGCTGCGCCGCCAGGTCAGCGCCCCATATCTCGAAATCGGCAGTATTTCGATAGGTCAGC
>JBOHRM010000304.1:0-1980 GCA_050732715.1 Longimicrobiales bacterium | reverse complement strand
CACCTGTTCGATCCGTCCTCAGCCGGTGTCTGTGTCCGCGCGCAACTCCGTGTTACGCCCGTGCTTCGTGAACCACTCGCGTAGGTAGAGCTGCGTGCGCATGAAGTTCGAGGGGTTCGAGCTCGTGCCGTGCCACTCGTCCTCGAACCGGATCATCGCGGTAGGCACCTTCAGCACCTTCAACGCCTCGTAGAACTCCTCGGTCTGGGAGATCGGCGTGCGAAGGTCGTTCACGCCGGTCATCAGCATCGTCGGCGTGGTGACGTTGCCGACGTACATGAGAGGAGACCGGCGGAGGTGCTCGCTCGGATCTTCCCAGGGCAGCTTCTCGAAGTTGCGGTACCAATTCGCCCCGTCCGTGGTTCCGACGAAGCTGAACCAGTTGGTCACCGGACAGTTCGCCGACGCGGCTGCGAACCGGTCCGTGTGGCCCACGATCCACGACGTCAACACGCCGCCGCCGCTGCAACCGTAGACGAACAGGTTGTCCGTATCGATGTAGCCGCGCGCGATGACCTCGTCGACGCCGCGCATGAGATCGTCGTAGTCCTTGCCGGGATACGCGTTCTTGATCGCGTTGCCGAACGCGCTGCCGTAGCCGGTGCTGCCGCGCGGGTTCGTGTACAGCACGATGTAATCGTTCGCGGCGTGCTCCTGCCAGCCGAAGTTGAACCCCACGTTGTACATGCCGTGCGGCCCGCCGTGGATCGCCAGCATCAGCGGGTACTTGCGTTGCGGATCGAAGTCGGGCGGCTTCACGATCCAGCCCTGGATGCGGAAATCGTCGACCGACGTGTACCAGATCTCCTCGACCTCGCCCAGCTTCTTGCCGTGGAGGATGTCGGCATTGACGTCGGTCAGCACCCGCATCTCGGACGGCTGACGCACCTCGAAGGCGATGATGTCGGGCGGGTCCTGCGGCGACGTCAGCGTGCCGACCGCGAGGCCGCCGGCGCCGATGTCATCGACGCTCAACATGTGCGTGCCCTGCGTGACCTCGCTCACCTCGCCACCCAGCGACGCGAAGTAGAGGTTGCTCGTGCCCTCGTTCCGGACCGTGAAGTAGACGCCGCTGTTGTCCTCGGCCCAGATGAGGTCGCCCGGCGAGCGGTCGAGCGCGGGCGTGAGGACGCGCGGGCTCGAGCCGTCGGCGTCCATCACGTATAACTTCGAGTCGACCCACGTGTCGGTCGTGTAGTCGTAGCCCGTGTACGCGATCAACTTGCCGTCCGGCGAGACGGCCGGGTTGGAATCCGGACCCCTCCGCTGGGTGAGCTGGCGGATTTCGCCCGTCTCGACGTCGACGGCGTAGACCTCCGATTCGCGCCATACGTACTCGGCGTCCTCGACACGCGGGTCCGACGAGAAGACGATGGTGCGGCCGTCCGGCGTGAACTCCGGCGAGCCGGCATCCCATTCGCCCGACGTGATCTGGCGCGGCGTGCCGCCATCGGCCGGCACAATGAAGATCTGTTCCACGTCGTCGCTCGTGAAGCCGGTCCGGTCTTGGCGATAGTCGAGCTTCTCGACGATGCGTGGCGACTTCGTCCACGTTGCGCCCTCCGGCCTCAGCTTCGAAACCTGGCCCTCGACGTTCCACTCGCTGCCGCCGCCGCTGTCGGGCACGCGCATGCTGAACGCAATCGACTCGCCGTCCGGCGTCCACGTGATGTCGCTCGGCGACTCCGTGAGCCGCGTGACCTGAGTGGTCGCGCCCTCCGCGTCCATCCAGCGCACGAAGATCTGGCTCCCGCTCGGCTCGCCTTCCGCAACGAAGGCGATGCGGGTGCCGTCCGGTGACCACTGGGGCGACGATCCGTCGAGCAGCTTGCGCTGCCTCGAGCCGTCCGCACTCATGATGTACAGCGACGACTCCCAGCGGTCGTTCAGCTTGTCGACCCAGCGACGGCCGAAGACGATCTGCTGGCCGTCCGGCGACAACACGGGTGATGACACCTGCTCCCACTCGAGGTAGTCATC
>JBOHRM010000303.1:0-7284 GCA_050732715.1 Longimicrobiales bacterium | reverse complement strand
GCAACGCCGCCAGGCGGGATGCCCCGCCCGGGAATTATGTGAGAAATCACTGTTACGGGACACTAGATTAGTCTACCCAGCGGTCATGGTGAAGGAAACGCCCGCAGCGCGGCGGCCTTGAGCTGCGCGACCACCGGCTTACCGGGCGCGAGGCCGAGCGTCTCGACACTGCGCCGCGTCACCAGCGCGGCGAGCTCGGGCGCGCCGCGCAGCCGCACACGGACCAACCCACCCGCCGGGATGAGCGCAGCGACCTCCGCAGGAAAGCGGTTGACCGCGCTGGTCACCCCCTCGGCGCCCGGCATCGTCAGCACGACGTCCTCCGGCCTGTACGCAACGTGCACGCGGGCACCCACGGCCGGTCGATCCGCCTCGGGCCCAACCGTTGCGAGCACGACGGCACCGCCGGTCAGCTCGATCAGCGGCAGTTCCTCCTCGAATCCGCGCACCACGCCATCGAGCAGCAGCTCCGCGCCCGTGAACGTCGCGACGAACGGCGTCGCAGGCTCGAGCACCAGTGCCTCTGGCGTGCCGTGCTGGACGATGCGGCCCGACTGCATCACCGCGATCCGGTCCGCGAGCGAAAATGCGTCGGTCGGATCATGCGTGATCATGAGCGCGGCACGGGCGTGCGTGCGCGCCAGGATCTCGAGGTCCTCGCGGAACCGGCGCCGCACCGTGGCATCGAGATTCGCCGTCGGTTCGTCGAGCAGCAGGAGGTCCGGCGCGAGCACGAGCGCGCGTGCGAGCGCCACCCGTTGCGCTTCGCCGCCCGACAGCGTCCGCACGCGCCGCGATGACAGCGCCTCGAGCCCCAGCCATGACAGCGCCCCACGAGCGCGTTCGGTGCGCTCCGTTCGAGACAGCTTCCTGCCGCGCAGGCCGAACTCGACGTTCATTTGCACCGTGCCGTCGAACAGGAACGGTTCCTGGAACACGCCCGCGAGCCTGCGCATCGCCGCCGTCTCGCCCGTACGCACGGGCCGCCCATCGAGCAGGACGCGGCCCGCGTCCGGCCGCTCGAGCAGCAGCAGCATGCGGAACAGCGTCGACTTGCCTGCACCGTTCGGTCCGAGCACCGCGACGATCTCGCCCGCGCGCACCTCGAGCACGTCGACGTCCACCACCAACTGCGAACCGTACCGACGTTGCAGCCGCTCGGCGCGCAGCAGCGGCGCGCTCAGCTCCATGGGTGCACGGCCGCGTCGACACGCGTTCGTTCGCTCCCTTGCTGCGCGCGGGTGAGCGCGAGGTTCACGGCGAACGCCAGCAACAGCAGCACCAGCCCCAGCGCCATCGCCGGGACGAAGTTGCCGCGCCGCGTCTCGAGCACGATCGCCGTCGTCATCACCCGCGTCTCGCCGAGAATGTTTCCACCCACCATGGTAACCGCACCGACTTCCGAGATCACGGCGCCGAACCCCGCCACGATCGCCGCGACCAGGCCGAGCCTCGCCTCGCGCAGGTGCGCCCACAAGGCGCGGCCCCGGCTCGCACCGAGCGCGCGCGCCTGCAACCGCACGTCAGGCGAGACCGCCTGGACCGCGGCGAGACTGATGCCGGCAACGTACGGCGCCGCCAGAATCGCTTGCGCAATGACGATCGCCGTCGGCGTGAACAAGAGCTGCATCCCCCCCGCGGGACCTCTCCTCGAGAGCATCATGTAGACCAGCAGGCCGACCACCACGGGCGGCAGTGCAAACCCGGTGTGAATCGCGGCGACGACGAATCTCCGGCCGGGGAACCGCTTCAACCCGACCCACACGCCGAGCGGCATGCCGATCGCCACACCAACGGCGAGCGCGGCGCCGGAAACGCGTAGCGAGAGCGCGACGATATCGAGCAGGTCTCGGCTCCCGCTCAGGAGCAGCCTCAGTGCTTCGCGCGCACTATCAAGGAACACATCCATGGCTCGAAGCGAATCGTAGGGCCGAGAACGTCACCCCGGCAATCGCGTCGACACCGGCGTGAACAGCCGCTGCCCGAATCGCTCGACGGCATAGTCGCGGATGATCGCCTGAGCAGAGGGCGAGACGATCCACTCGGCGAAGGCCTCGGCGCCGGCCGTGTTTCTCGCGCCGGCCACGGTGATGACCGAGTAGGGGTTGCGAAGCGACGCCTCCTCCGCGTCCTCAATGCGCGGTCTCGCTCTGAGCAATCGGTCGACCCCGCACCGCCAGCCGCCAACCGGCCAACCGGCAACCGGCTAACCGGCAACCGGCAACCGGCAACCGGCTAACCGGGAACCGGGAACCGGCAACGGCTAATGCTGTTCGCGGGACTCCGTGCCCTCTTGGATCGGCGTCGATGGCGGGTCATAGGCGAAGCCGCGCTCGATCGCCTCGTGCAGGTCGTTCGTGCCGAACTGCTCGCCGGTGGTGTCCTCGAGAAGGTGCGCGGCCTCGTCGGAGGTTCGGTCCTCGGCGCCGCTGGTCGTTCCCTCTTCACGGATCCGCTGGACCGCCGCTTCATCGGCTGCCTCCGGATACTCGGCGCGGACCAGCTCGTCGATCACGATCTCGTTCGTGACGTTCGTCAATCCGAGCACGTCCGTGGTGACGTGCTCGAACTCCTGATACTCGCGTTCGGTGCCGACGCGGCCCGACAGCGTCACTCGTCCATCGCTCACGTCGACGTCGACGAGATCGCCATCCAGCTCCGGATACTCCTTGAACTGCTCGATGATGCGCCCGCGCAGCTCGGCATCGGTCAGGGCGGCGCGATCATCGATGTCCTCGTAGTCGTGCGGCATGAGCTCCTCCTCATAGCTGAAGCGATAAGCCTACCGACACGAAGAAGTTCTGGGTCCACTCGGTGTCCGCGAGCGTGTCGCCACGCGCGCCGAGCAAGAACGCCGGGGGCGTTTCCAGTCTCCATAACAGGTTCCGCGCGTCGACACGCAAGCTCGCGCGCCGCGAGATGAACCACTCGATGCCGGCACCGAAATCTGCGGCGAAACTCGTGCCGAAATCGAAACGCACGTCTTCGGGCAGGTCCTCGTCGAGGCTCGATTCACCTCCGAGATCGATGGCGACGCCGGCGCCGAACAGGACGAACGGCTGAAGGCTGTGCCACGTCCTCGCGCCCGTGACGTTGAACCGCAGGGCGGCGCGCGCGAGGGCGAGCGGCATGTCGGTCTCGCCGATCGTGACGATCGCCGTATCCGGAGGGATCGTGTCCAGCACCATGCGTGTCGACGGGACGTAGGCGAGCTCCGCCTCGACCACAAACGGACCGCTGACGCGGATGCCATAACGTCCACCGAAGATCGCGGCGCTCGAAGGGCCGAGCCCGATCGGCCCTCGGCTCGTGGCGAGATAGCCGGCGAACGGCCCCGCCGCCTGAGTCGTCTCGATGAACCGGTACGGCGAATCGAGGACCACCTGTGCCTGCGCGCCGGCGGGCACGAGGCAGAGGAGGCTCGCGAGCAGGGTGCCCAGCGTCGTTCGGGATATCGCCAATCTGAAGCTCATGCAGCTCCCATTGTGTCGGGTTACGAGGAGATCACTCGACGATCTCGAGGCGATCGTTCGGCTTGTATGACCGGCCGACCTTCGCCAAATGCCGACCTTCCACGAGGACGACGTCCGCGGTGTAATCGTAGCGGTCTTTGAACAGCGACGAGCCGACGCCGTACGAGTCGACTGGAACGCCGAGACGGCGGAACTGCTCGATCTTCTCCGCATCGAAGCCGCCCGAAACGACGATACGCACGGCGTTGAAGCCCTCGGCGTCGAGCGCCTGTCTCACGTTGCGGACCAGCTGCGGGTTCACGCCCGTTGGATTGAACGCGCCCATCTGGCCGAGTATCGAGCGGTCGACCACCGTCTCTGACGTGTCGAGCCGCACACCCCAGAGGCGGTCACCGAGCGCGCGCGCGGCGGCGAGCGAGGTGCCGACGGAGTCGTTATCGAAGTCGACGAGTGTGACGATGCGCACATCGGCGTCGACGTGGTCGGCGAAAGCGCGGGCCGCGCGAACGGTGTCGCCGTCATACGACGCGATGAGGGCATGCGGCACCGTGCCGATGCCACGCGAGCCCCACCACGATGCTTGTGCGTCGGTCGACACGCCGATGGCGCCCGCGATGTGTGCGGCGTAGCCATCGCCCGTCTGCACGAGCCAGTGGTCGTGCCGCGCGGGGAAGAACAACACCGAGCAAGGCCACGCCGCTTCCACGACTCGCCGTGTGTTGGTCGCGACCTTCGTCCGCCGCGCGAGCACGCCGAGATACAGCGTCTCGAGATGAGCGAACGCGGCGTACGGCCCCGTGATGTGCATGACCGTTTCCCACGGCTCGATCCGATCGCCATCACGCAGCGCCCGCACCTCGAGATCGCTCCACTCGAACCGCTCGGTCAGACACAGCTTCAGGATCGCGATCGCCTCGTCGACGCCGCCCAGCCACGCGTACTTCTTCAGGAACACCTGCATCGTGACGGTCGGGTTGTACCGGGCTTGGAGCAAGACATTTCGCGCGTGCGTGAAGTACTTGTCCGAGTAATAGCCCTCACGCATACGCTCGACCGGCAGCTGAAAGATGTGCGGCTCGAGACGGTGCTCGGGCCTCAGCGGAGGCGGCGCCCCAGATCTCTGCACTTGCGGCGGCTCGATCGTTCGCATGCTGTCCGGTTCCCCGTTCCCCGTTCCCGGTGATGCGGTTCCAGTCAGTCGTTTGGCAAGAACTGGGAACCGGGAATTGGCAACTGGCTAACGGAATCGTTCGGTCGGCGGGGACGCTACATTGCAGCACCGCCGATCGCAATTACACGCTCGGGTTGCGGGTCGATCCGAACGGCCGCTACCTTCGCGCCTGCCGGTTCCGGTAGCCGGTCCCGGTTGGCCGGTCGAACCGCGAACGGGGAACTGGGGACCGGGAACCGAAGGAAACACATGGTGGCGGCAGTCGTGTTGATCCGCGCCGAACGGGAGGCGATCCCCTCGGCTGCACGCGAGGTCGCGGAGATCGCGGGCGTCGCAGAGGTCTACTCGGTGTCAGGCGATTGGGACCTCGTCGCGATCGTGCGTGTGCCCGAATGGGAGCAGATCGCGGATGTGGTCGCGGAGAAACTCGCGAAGGTGCCCGGCCTCGAGCGGACCTATACGCTCGTCGCGTTCCGCGTCTACTCGCGCCAGGACCTCGACAAAGCATTCGATATGTTTGAATAGAGTTCCGGGTTCCGGGTCCCGGGTTGCCCCCGCCTCCCCGAACGCGGAACTCGGAACTCGGAACTCGGAACTCGGAACTCGGAACTCGGAACTCACATGGACGTAGCGCGTCTTTACGAGGGCAAGCGCGTGCTCGTTTTCGGCGTTGCCAACGAGCGCAGCATCGCGTGGGGCATCACTCGGGCGATGCACGACGCGGGCGCCGAGTGCGCGTTCACGTTCGCGGGCGAGGTGCTGGAAAAGCGGGTGCGCCCGCTCGCCGAGAGCGTCGATGCGTCGTTGATCCTGCCGTGCGACGTCACGCGTGATGGCGACGTGGACGCCGTCTTCGACCGCGTGCGCCAGCACTGGGACGGCTTCGACGTGCTCATCCATTCGATCGGCTACGCGAACCGCGAGGACCTCGAAGGTCGGTTCCTCGATACGTCCCGTGACGGCTTCAGGACCGCGCTCGATGTGAGCACGTATTCGCTCGTGCTGCTCGCACGGCGCGCAGCGCCGCTGCTCGCCCCGCGCAGCGGCTCGATCCTCACGCTCACGTACTACGGCGCCGAGAAGGTCGTGCCGAACTACAACGTGATGGGCGTCGCGAAAGCCGCGCTCGAGGCGAGCGTCCGCTACCTCGCCGCCGACCTCGGGCCCGACGGCGTGCGCGTGAACGCGATCAGCGCGGGACCGATCAAGACGCTCGCCGCTTCAGGCGTGCGCGGCTTCCGCGGCATGCTCGGCACCATCGCCGAGCGCGCCCCCCTGCGCCGCAACGTCACCCAAGACGACGTCGCCCGGACCGCACTGTTCCTGTGCAGCGAGATGGGCGCCGGCATCACCGGCGAGGTCGTCCACGTCGACAGCGGCTACAACATCATCGGGATGTGAGCGAGGGGTTTCGGGTTGCGGGTTGCGGGTTGCCCCGCCACCCTGAACCCGCCCCCCGGAACTCGGAGCTACGCCTTTGGATCCGGTTTCGCCGCTCGCCTGTCCGGCGTACGGCTCTTCGCATACCACTCGCGTGCGATCTGTGCGGCGATCTCTCGGCCGCCGAGGCCGAATGCGATACCCGCCGCCAAGGCGGCCGCGCCGACGACGGCGATGAAGAAGACCAGCACGATATCCTGTGCGATGTCGAGTTGCTCGAGGGCCATGAACACCGCGAGTAGGATCACGGCGGCCTTGGCGGCACGAGCGAGCGTCGGCGCGACGGCGAGTCCGCCCGCGGACGCGAGGATCAGGTCCTTGACGAATTCGCCGAGCAGGATGCCGAGGACCAGGACGATCACGGCGGCGATGACGTTGGGGATGTAGGCGAGAAGCTCGGTGAACAATACCGTCACGGCGCTTACGCCGAGCGCGTTCGCGGCGAGCACGATGACCAGCAACGCGACCGTCCAGAAGATCAGCTTCGCGATCACGGTGGACGGGTCGAGCGTGGTCCCCGCGCGTTCCAGCGCTTCGGTCACGCCGCCCTCGCGCATCCAGCGGTCGAAGCCGATGCGGTGGAGCGCGGCGTCCATCCCGCGCTCGATCACCTTCGCGATCAGAATGCCGACCATGAGCAAACCGAGCGCGGCGAGCAGACGCGGAAAGAACTGCGCGATCTGGCGGATCCCCTCGTTCAGCTGGTCGGTAAGGTTCGGTGGCATCAGATTGTCTCCCGCTCGGTGCGCCCCCGTGAACGCTGGGGCTGCGCCCGGCAGCGCGCAAGATGCGCCCGGATGGCGGAAGCTGACGGCGGTGGGTGACGATCGAACCGATTACAATGAAGGGAAGAGCAGGGTCGATGCGTGAATTCCTTGACGACAACGGTGAGGCCTGGGTCGCGACCGCGCGCGAAGAGCATACGCCGCGCCACCATGGCCGCTGGTACCTGGTGTTGCACCGCGCGCGTGCCGACGAGACGCTGCTGCCGATGCCCGAGGTTCGTTGGCAGACCCGTCCAACGGCCGAGCGAACGCTCCGAACCATGTCCGAGTTCGAGCTACGACGCCGTCTGAAGACCGTCTTGGCACGCGCAGCCGAAGCGGTTAGCGGATCCGGATCGTCCGACCGGGAATCAGCCGGCGAGGATTCACGCCCGGATTGAGCTCTTCGAGCACGGCGACCGTCGTACCGTGACGG
>JBOHRM010000302.1:0-4233 GCA_050732715.1 Longimicrobiales bacterium | reverse complement strand
AGATCCAGCTGCTCAAGCGGCTGAACCACGCGGGGTGAGCGTTCGGTCGTTTCCGTTCACCACGCCTCCGCGGCACATCGATCCTGAACCGTTGGCGGCGCGGACACGTGGCCGAGTGGTTGACGGGCGAGACTCGCTGATCGAGCAGTCGGGCCGACACCGACACACGGAGGGCTTCATGATCCTCGGCTGGCCGAAACGTCGCGACATTTACGATCGGGATGAGCAGGCGGTCTACCTCACGCGCTGGTTCCTGCTCGGGACCCATTCGAGTTGGCTGGCGCTCATGCTCCACAAGATGCACCAGCCGGACGATGACGCATGCCACCACGACCACCCGTGGAGCTTCCTGACGCTGGTGCTCTGGGGCGGCTACTTCGAGGAGATGACTGCGGCCGACGGATCCGTACGAACACTCCACAACCGACCGGGCCGCATCCGGTACCGTCGTGCCGAGCACACGCACCGGGTCCACCGACTCCCGCGTGGCAGCTGCTATACGCTCGTGCTGCGATTCCGCTGGCGCCGCGAGTGGGGTTTCCACACGCCGGAGGGCTGGGTCCAATGGAAGCGCTTCATCGATCTGCGCGGGGCTGTGGCCTGGTGTGACGGTTGGGATAGGAGAAGGAGGTCATGACCACGTTCCGCGGAGAACCCCCTGCGCTCGGCTGAGGGCTGGGTGGTGATCCGACCTCCCCTTGCGTCATCAAAGGTAATATCCCCACTTCCCTGACGACGACATGGGAACGGTGAACGGCACTCCGCGCGATACACGTCGATCAGACTGCAGCACCCCGAGCCGAGTAGAGGCCACATTTTCCGGAGCGGACGGAGACAACCTCCAGTGATCTCAGGGCGCCGCGTCGGCAACCAACCCCCGACGGTGCGTCGATGTCCTCGCCGCAGATCGGTGCACCCGGCGGCAATCCGGTTGGCTGAGCCTTCGGAACGGTCAGGGTCGCGTCGATAAGGGCATCACGACGGCAAGCACTCTGGCTCGCTGCCTACTTCGCACTCAACTCTGAGCCGCTCCTCCGGGGAGTTGACACGCGGCGTGCGTCTTCCTACTCATATGTCGAAGATTGAGGCGACGAAGGTTGAGGTGAGGTGCGATGATGGCCAGCGACCGATTCCCGATCCCGCAGGGCACGCTCGATATGCTGATCCTTCAGACCCTGTCCATGCAGCCAGCGCATGGCTACGGCATCGCGCAACGGCTCCAGCAGGTCTCGCGTGACGTCGTACGGGTCAACCAGGGCTCGCTGTACCCGGCGTTGCATCGGCTCGAGCAGAAGGGCTGGCTCAAATCGGCATGGCGGCAGTCGGAGACGGGCCGCGAGGCGAAGTTCTATGCGCTCACACGCGCAGGTCGAAAGCAGCTCGCGGTCGAGAAGGAAAGCTGGGACCGGCTCACGGCCGCGGTCCAGCTGATCTTCAACGAGGGAGCGTAGCGACATGGCGAAAATCTTCAACCTGTTCCCATGGCGACGCCGCAGAATGGAGCACGACCTCCATCGTGAGCTTCGATACCACTTGGACCGCCGCGTCGAAGAGCTCATCCGGTCCGGATCGAGCGGAGCAGAGGCGCGCAGACTCGCGTCCTTGGAGTTCGGCGGCATTTCGCGGGTGCAGGAGGAAGTGCGTGACGCCTGGACATCGCGTTGGCTGGCGGACCTGGTTCGCGATGTACGGTACGCCGCTCGCACGCTCCGGCGCAGCCCGACCTTCACGGCGGCGGCCATCCTATCGCTCGCGCTTGGGATCGGCGCGAACGCGGCCATCTTCTCCCTGTTCGACCAAATTCTTCTGCGCCGCCTGCCGGTCGATGAGCCGGAGCGGCTCGTGCTGCTGGATTGGAAAGGCAGCGACCTAGCCGACGGCTACGGCAGCGGGAACGTGATGTCGTATCCGCTCTGCCGTGACTTGCAGGAGCAGGCGCGGATCTTCGATGGCGTGTTCTGCCGTTATCCGACCACTGTGAACCTCTCGACTGGGCAAGAGCCCCAACCCGTCGGCGCCGAGATCGTTTCGGGTTCGTACTTCTCGGTGCTGGGCGTGCGTCCCGAATCGGGACGGCTGATCGATGAGTCGGACGACGTCCGGCCAGGAGCCCATCCGGTGGTGGTACTGTCCTATGATTACTGGAAGTCCAGTCTCGGGGGGGCGGCGGATGTCGTGGGCAGCACGGTTCGGGTCAACAACTACCCCATGACGGTGATCGGGATTGCGGCGGCCGGCTTCCGCGGTGTCGATCTGGGCAAGGTGCCAGCGGTGTGGATTCCCGCGATGATGAAGCGCCGGGCCACGCCCGAATGGAACCGTCTGCTCGATCGGCGCGCCGTGTGGCTGCACGTATTCGGCCGCCTCAGGGCCGGCATCAGCGTTGAAGAGGCCAGGGCCGGACTGCAGCCGTGGTTCAAAGCGATGCTGGAGGCGGACACGCGGCGCGAGGGTTTTCCGCAGACCACCGAAGAACAGCGCCGATCATTCTTCGCCTCGACCATCGAAGTCCTCCCTGCTCCACGGGGCCGGTCGACACTACGCGGCACCTTGCGAGAGCCCCTGGCGGTGTTGATGGCCGGTACGCTCGTGCTGCTCCTGCTGGCGTGTCTCAACGTGGCGAACCTGTTCCTTGCGCGGGGGGCGGCGCGCAGCAAGGAAGTGATCACGCGAATGGCGTTGGGCGCGTGGCGAGGGAGCGTGATCAGGCAGCTGCTCGTCGACGGCGCGCTCGTCGCGGTGGCCGGTGGTGCACTCGGTCTGATCGCGGCTCCGTTCGTCTCTCGCGTGCTGCTTTCGTTCCTGGCCCAGGATACCGCCCGGCTCGACCTGACTTCTCGAATCGACCATCGTGTGTTGCTATTCGCCTTTGGGGTGAGCGTCGTCTCGGCTGGTTTGTCCTGCCTTGCGCCGGCTTTGCAGATCGGCCGGGTGCCGTTGATCTCTGTGCTCAAGGACCGATCCAGTATCGCGACAGGCGGCGGAATCCGTCTCCGGAAGGCACTCGTTGTCGCTCAGGTCGCCTTCACGCTGATCCTGTTGATCGGAGCCGGGTTGTTCGTTCAAACGCTCGAGAGTCTTTACGCGAAGGGACCCGGGTTTCCTACGGCGAACCTCTTGAGCTTCGGGCTCAATCCGCGTCACAACGGATACTCGACCGAGAAGTCCCATCGGATCGTGCGGGACCTTCTCGAGCAGCTACGTTCTCTTCCTGAAGTGGAGAGCACCAGCATCGCCGGGCTGAATCTTCTGGAGGGTGGGACCTGGACTCAGCGACTCACGATCGAGGCCGACACGCGGTTCGTCACCGACAGGGGCATTTATCTCAATCCGGTCAGCGCGAGCTTCTTCTCGACGCTGGGAACACGGGTGATCGCAGGTCGAAACTTCGATGAGCGCGACATGCCTGCGGTGGGGGAGCCCGCGCGTTTAACCATCGTGAATGAATCTTTTGCCCGCAGTTATTTCGGCGACCGCAACCCAGTCGGCCGCCGTATCGGACTGGGCAGCCGTCCGGACACCAAAGCCAACATCGAGATCGTCGGCGTCGTCAGGGACTTTACGTACGGCAGCCTTCGGGAGCAGAGCGAGCAGGCGTTTCTGCCCGGGGTGCCGGCCTTCGGCTCCGGCTGGTTCTATCTCAGGGTTCGGGGGACGCCGGAAGCCGCATTCGCGTCCGTACGCACGGCTGTGGCCGAAGTCGATCCAACACTGCCGCTGCTCTCGTTGCGAACGTTCGACGATGAGGTCAGCCGGTCGCTCACGACCGAGCGGATGCTGGCAACGCTTTCGAGCGGATTCGGAGCGATCGCGCTCCTCCTTTCGGTTGTCGGCCTCTATGGGCTCATGTCGTTCGTCGTGACGCAGCGCACCCGAGAGATTGGCATTCGCGCGGCGCTCGGCGCGACGCGTGCCCGCGCGGTCTGGCTCATCGGTCGAGAGGCGCTGATGATGATCGGCGCAAGCACCGCGATCGCACTCGCGTGCGCGTGGCCCCTCGGCCGCCTGATCGAGGCGCAGCTCTTCGGCGTTCACGCCGTCGATGGAACGACACTCGCGGTCGCGAGCACTCTGCTGACGATCGTCGCGCTCGGTGCGGCGATGCTTCCGGCATGGCGCGCCGCGTCGGTGAGTCCTACCGAGGCGCTGCGATTCGAGTGATGATTCGGCGGCCGACGTGCCTCCTTTGCACTCAACTCCGAGTCGCTCTCTGGGATTCTCTGCCTTGACACC
>JBOHRM010000301.1:0-1932 GCA_050732715.1 Longimicrobiales bacterium | reverse complement strand
GAGCACGAGTGACGCGCGGGGCCGGAGCGCGTTGTCGGTGAGCGAGGCGGGAAGCGCGCCGGTGCGGAACGGCTCGGCAACGAGCGGATCGGACAGCAGGATGCGGCCGGTCGGCGCCGGGATTTCGACGCTGTAACGCGCGCGCGCGCCGAGGCGGGACGCCGGCTCGAACGCCTCAGCGCTGTAGAGGTATGTGCCCGGGCTGACCGGCGCGTGGAACGTGAGCCGCACGGTGTCGCGGTCGGATGTCGCGGCCGCTCGCCGCTCGACGATGAAGCGGTCCCCATCCGCGACGACCCAGAAACCGAGCCGAACGGAATCGGCACCGGCGGCCACCGAATCGAGCGTTGCGACGCCGTCGACACGAAGCGTCGTCGATTCACCGAGTGGAATCCGGGTGATCTGATGGCTCATCGGCTCGAGCCTGCGGATCGTTGCGGGGGCGAATCCGCTGCGGTTTCGGGGGTTCTCGAGCGTCCACGTCTCACCGGGTGGCGGCGTGGGCGGCGCGCCGTCGGTGAGCAGGTCTTCCGGCACGTAGGCGAGCTGGTCGGGATCGAAGTGCTCGACCAGGCTGCCGTCACGCCATGCGCTGCCGGGCGAGCGGGTGCGCCCCGCCGGGATACCGTAGCGGACCGTGAGCTGCTCGAGGTCACGGCCCCAACGCACCATGCCGCCGACGACGGGCGCGCGTTCGAGCGCGCGGGACCAGACGTGGCGGGCGATGTGCTGGTTGCGCCGCTCATTGCCGGGTGTCAGGTACAGCGGGTCGGCGAACGCCCAGAGCGCGGCCTCATAACGTTCCCGCTCGGCATCATCGCCGTCCCCGTAAACGCCGCGGTCCGAGTGCGAGAGCAGCCATTCGACGTCCTCGATCTCGCGGCGCTCCTCTTCGGGCAGGCGGCCGAGCGCGAGCGCGTACTGGTGTTCCGCGGCCGTGTCCTCCGTGGCGGCGTGGAGTGCGAAGCCGAGCAGCAGCGGCCCCCAGATCGTGTCGCCGCTCAGCAGGTCGAACGTGCGTGCGGCGGAGACGGCTTCACGGGCGCGATCGTCTTCGACCAGGTAGCGGACGAGCGGTCCGGACGTATCGAACTGTTCCGCCAGGTACGTGAACGCGTGTCGCAGCGCCTCGATCGCCATTCGTCTCGCGGTGACGACGCGCGACGGCTCGGCCGGAGGCTCGGGCATCTCACCGACGTCGTAGCGCAGGCAGAAGCGGCCCACGATCTCGTCGCACTGCGTGCCGTTCATCGAGCTGAACTTGATCGGTGCGAGACGGCGCGCCAGGCGTTCGAACTCGGCCTCGACGCTGCGCGCGTTATCGCGCAGGGTCTCGACGGAGTCCGGGCTCGGCGCGGGCAGCTGGAGCACGGCCGCGGCGGCGAGGGCGAGCGCATTCATGGTCGCGCTACGCGCTCCGGTTCCGGGTGGGCTCCTCACCCGTCCCGACCCGGCCTCTTCGCCGACCTCGGTCGGCTTTGCCGCCCTCGGTTCCGGGTTGCGGGTTCCGAGTCACTTGCTCCGCCCTTCCGACACCGCTCCCGGATGTCTCGCGGTGGGCGGAGTCCCGCTGCAATGGACGGGTTCTTGCGGAGAAGGACGCTCTCACAATGGCTGCGTTTCGGAGGACCGTATGGCTCGTGACCAGATCGCTGGTGGCATCATAGTCGATCAACTCCGCGACCGCATCCTCTCGGGCATGTTTCTCGGCCAGTGGCGGCCGGGCGAGAGACTCCCGAGCATTCGCGATGTCGCGGACGCGGAGAGCGTGGACCGCAAGACTGCGGCCGCGGCATATCGCAGGCTCCAGGGCGAGGGGCTCGTCGACGTGCGCGCGCGGTCGGGCGTGTACCTGAAGCAGGATTCCCGAGTGCGCGGCGGCAGTCCGCTCGAGCGGCTCGAGCGCCGCTGGTTGGCGAGCACGTACGAGAC
>JBOHRM010000300.1:0-2000 GCA_050732715.1 Longimicrobiales bacterium | reverse complement strand
CGCTGGCCCCACCGGGGCGTCAGCGCGCACGGAGCAGGCCGAGCCTCTGCGACGCTGCACGAGCTCGAGGAATCCGAGCTGGCCGAGCAGGTGCTACAGGCGCCGCCGGTCAGGAGGGCCGCATGGGTTCGTGCGTCCAAGCTTCGGCGACCAATCGTCCGGCCTCGACGTCGTCGACGACGAGGATCAGCCGATGATCGTGATCGCTGTAGAGGACCTCGATGTTGACGCCGGCGTCGGCCATCCGACGCGTTAGCGCGCCGAGCTGACCCGGAACGGCCTGGTTCAGGCGCTGGACCACGACTTCGCGTTCGTCCAGCACGCGAATGCCGGCGGCATCGAGAGCGCGGCGTGCCGCGGCGCCGTCTTCGAAGAGAAAGTGGGCGATGCCATTGCCGTCGACGACGAACGCGCCCCCTCCTTCAATGCTCACACCGGCCCGACCGAGCGCCTCACCCATTTTGGCGAGTGCGCCGGGGCGGTTGTCGAGCTGAATCGCGAGATCTCTCATGGCTTGGTGCTCGAGGCGGTGTGAATCGTCGGGGCGTTCAGAATCGGCACACGACAGGAGTTCGCGATGAAGCATTGCTGGTGCGCGGTTTCGTGCAACCGGGCAGCGAGCTGCAACGAATCGGCGTCGTCTTCGGCATCGATCGTGACGGTGGGGTTCAAGGTGACCTCCTCGAACCGGCCTCCGCCATTCGCGTCGACCACCAGCGTGCCGCGCGCTTCGTCCTCGTACGACACCACGCGGATGCCGCGCCCGGCGCACAGCGCCAGATAGCTGAGCATGTGGCAAGCCGATATGGCCGTGAGAAACAGATCCTCCGGATTGTGCTTGTCCGCCTCACCACGGAACATCGCGTCCGCCGTGCCCTCCAGCTCCGGCTTGCCCCCGATCCGAACGCGGTAGCTGCGCTCGTAACTCTTGTAGCTCGCCGTGCCCTCGCCTGTGTTGCCGGTCCAGATCAGCTTGGCCTCGTATTCGTGTGCGCGCTCAGCCACGGTCACGTCCTCTGTTCGGTGTCGTCGAACGGGCTCGCGATTAACCCGAAGGTGTCATCGAGCAGTGACGCGGTCGGGTAGCTTCGCGCCCGTCGAGCGTCTTGGATCGAATACGCTTCGAAGTGTCCTCGTCGAAGAAGCTTACGCCCGATTCAGCGTTGGCATATCCCGACTCTGCGGGGGCCGTGAGGACTACCTCGATCCCGTACCAATAATATCCGCCGAATCGGGGACGCGCATGCCCTGGCGTTTTGTGTAGAGTTGAGTCGAGGGGTGGGGCCAGCGGCGCAGCCGCGGCTCTGCCTGGGTGACCCGTTCAGGAGGCTCGTATGTCACCGACTTCTCTGGTCGCGCGAGCGGTCCCTGCGACCAACCGGGGCCCCCACGCGACGTCTGTCCCGTGGGGCAAGGCCCGCAACGTCATGTTCAGCGCCCTGGTGCTCGGCGTTTTCGTCGGATCGGGCTGCTCCTCGCTCCGCGTCCAGAGTCTGCCGGACCCGATGGTCGGCTTCCAGGGCCAGACGTTCTATATCCCGGAGGCGCCCGAGGACAGTGTGTCGTCGTTCCGGACCGCCGATCCGATGCTGAACAACTCGATCATCGATCGCGTGGTGCGCGCCACTATCCGTCAGTCGTTCGAGGCGCGGGGTTACCGAATGACCGATGACGATCCGGACTTCATCGTCGGCTACTACACGCGGGCGAGAGAGCGGCTCGACCTGAGCAACGTCTACGACTGCGGCTACGGCTACGGCTATTACAACCGATACAATTACGGCTGTTACATTGACGAGTACACGGAGGGCATGGTCATCGTGGACGTGATCGATCCGAAGTCGGAGGAGCTCGTCTGGCGAGGCAGCGGTGTGGCGCGGGTATCGGACAACCCGAACAAGTATCTGAATCAGCTCGGCAAAGCGATCGGCGAGATCGTGCAGCGCTTTCCGATCGTAACGTCTCCGGCGGTTGCGGCGCGAATGGGACGAAGGTAGCGG
>JBOHRM010000299.1:0-4137 GCA_050732715.1 Longimicrobiales bacterium | reverse complement strand
CATGTCACGCCGCGCGCCGCGGACACCAGGTTACGTCACGATCGGCCATTAGAACGTCGACGTGAGCGCGATGCGCCTGCCCGTTGCCGATGACGCGCGTGCGGCCGTGATGATCTCGAGCACGTGGAGCGCGTGTTCGGGTGTGACCAGGAGGTCGCGGCCGGTGACGAGGGATTCGGCGGCGAGCGCGGCGCCCTGCTGCCACACGTAGCCTTGCGCGTCGGTGATGTGGCGGGTGAGCTCGGGCGTCTCCCAGGTCGCGAGGTCGACGCCTTGCGGCGCCCAGTCGTAGCCCACCAGGCCGAGGAAACCTTGCGAGCCGACGATCCGGATGGTGTGCCGCTGCTCGCCGCTGCCGTCGTGGCCGTGAGGATTGAAGTAGTTGAAGCCGGACTGGACGTGGGAGATCACGCCATCGCCGTGATCCAGAAGCAACATCGCGTTGTCTTCCTCGATCACGTCGATTCGGCCCACGTCATTGATATCGCGCTGCGGTGTGACGATGCTCAGCATGGCGGTCACTTGTCGGGCGGGTCCGAGCAAGCCGGTGAGCGTGGTCAGGTTGTAGACGGCGAGGTCGGGCAGGCTGCCGCCGCCCTTCTGGTAGAAGAACGCGGCCCAGTTCGGGCCTTCGTGACCGTAGTCGGCGTGAGCGGCGGCGACGCGGCCGAGCGCGCCTTGCGCGAGGGTTCTCGCCATGAAGCTGAACTGCGGACAATGGACGGTGATCGGTGCACCCCAGAGGCGGAGCCCGTTCTCGTTCGCGGTGCGGAGGAGATCCTGCCCGGCCGGCAATGAGTTCGCGATCGGCTTCTCGCTCCACACGTGCTTGCCCGCCTCGAGCGCCTGGCGGTTCAGCCGCTCGTGCTCCTGCATGTCCGTCAAGTCCACGAGGAAGTCGAACGGCTCGCCCTCGAGCATCGCATCGATGTCCGGGTAGTGGTGCGCCACGCCGAACCGCTCGGCTTGGTCACGCGCCCGCTCGGGTTTGATGTCGCACAGGCTGACCACCTCGACGTACGGGCTCTGCGAGAGCACGGGCAGGTACGAGTGTGACACACTGCCGCAGCCGATCACGCCGGTGCGCACGCGACGACTCCGTGGCACGCCCGCCGCCTCTTGCAGCGCGCTGCCCGAAACGCAGCCGGCCAGCCCACCGGTCGCGACCGCCGCCCCGGCGAGGAGGGTTGTCTTCGTGAACTCCCTACGGCTGAAACGATTCGACGAAGTGCTCATAGTAGCAACCTCCTGACGACTCACGATCGGATGGTGGATGCGGCCAGCTTCGGCGCGCGTCCCGCAAGCGGTTCAGGGCCGTGACCCGCCCGCGGCCCGAATATAGTGCGCTCGAATCCGCCAGCCTATGGAACTCGGATCGAGCCCAAGTCAGCGGCCGATCCGAATCGAACACGACCCGAAGGAGAACACCCTTTACCTTGACCCGCTCCCCGTGGGCACACACCTCTGCGGTCCGTACACCTCGTCGAGGGTACGGCGTTCGGCCGTGATTGCCACGAGCATCGCGCCCGGATAGAATCCGTTGTCGTGGCGACGGGCGAGACGGACGCGACGAAACATCCCCCACGAGAGGCGACAATGGAGACGAAGCGGTTGCGCGCATCTGCATTGGCCTTCTGCGCCGGTCTTGTGTGGTTCGCGTTCGCGGGCTGCGGCGTCGGCTCGTTGTCCGATGGCGCGCCGGCGATCGATGATGACGACATCGGCGGAGTCGTCACGGGTCCGGAGGGCACGGAGGCGGGCGTGTGGGTGATCGCGGAGACGCACGATCTGCCGACGCCGTTCGCGAGGATCGTCGTGACCGATGACGCGGGCCGTTACGTGGTTCCTGACCTGCCGGCGGCCACGTACGACGTGTGGGTGCGCGGCTACGGCCTGGTCGATTCGCCGAAGCAGCAGGCCGAGCCGGGTGCGGCGCTCGACCTCGAGGCGACGCCGGCGCCCGACGCTCGCGCCGCGGCCGAGTACTATCCCGCGGGCTATTGGCTCTCGCTGCTGCGTGCGCCCGACGCGTCCGAGTTCCCGGGCACGGGTCCGGAAGGGAACGGCTTCCCGGAGAACATCGAGACGCAGGAGCAGTGGCTGCGCAGCCTGAAGTCGGGCTCGTGCACGGCGTGCCATCAGCTCGGGACCCGAGGGACGCGCGAGGTCCCCGCGGAGCTCGGCGCGTTCGAGTCTTCCGTGGCCGCGTGGGCACGGAGGATCCAATCGGGGCAGGCAGGGCGCTCGATGGTCGGCGGCGTCGAGCGGCTGGGTACGGAGCGTACGCTCGAGGTGTTCGCGGACTGGACGGACCGCATCGCCGCCGGCGAGGTTCCTGAGGCGCCGCCGAGGCCGGCCGGCCTCGAGCGGAACGTGGTCATCAGCGTATGGGATTGGGCGGACCCGAAGGCGTACCTTCACGATCTGGTTTCGACGGACCGGCGCGATCCCACGGTCAACGCCCACGGTCCGCTCTATGGCGCGCTCGAGGCGAGCGCGGATTATCTGCCCGTGCTCGATCCGCGGGCGCACACGGCGGGTCAGGTCCCGCTCACGGTGCGCGATCCGGCCACGCCGGTCGCCTCGGGTCCCGACATGCTGGCGTCGTCCGCGTACTGGGGCGACGAGCCGATCTGGAACAGCCAGGCGAACGTGCACAACCCGATGCTCGATGAGCGGGGCAGGGTGTGGATCACGGCGGCGGTCCGGCCGTCCGACAACCCCGACTTCTGCCGTGAAGGATCGGATCACCCTTCCGCCCGCGTCTTCCCGGTTGCGCGCTCGGGCCGACACCTCGCCGTCTACGACCCGGCGACGCAGGAGCTCACGCACGTCAGCACGTGCTTCTCGACGCACCACCTGATGTTCGCCGAGGACGAGAACAACACGCTGTGGACGAGCGGCGGCGGTCCGGTGATCGGCTGGCTGAACACGAAGATGTTCGATGAGACCGGCGACGAGGTTCGGTCCCAAGGCTGGACGCCCCTGATCATGGACACGAACGGCAACGGGCTTCGCGACGAGCACGTCGAACCCGATGAGCCCGTCGACCCGGCGAAGGACACGCGCTACCGCGGCGGATTCTACGCTGTTGCGCCCGCGGCGGACGGCTCGGTGTGGGGGTCGTCGCTCGGGTTCCCGGGCGCGCTGGTTCGCCTCGAGCCCGGGTCGAACCCCTCCGAGACCGCGCTCATCGAGGTTTTCGAGCCGCCCTGGGACAACCCCGAGCTGGCCGAGCGCGGGTTCTCGCCGCGCGGCATGGACATCGACCGCAACGGCGTCGCGTGGGCGCCGCTCGCCAGCGGGCACATGGCGAGCTTCGACCGGCGGAAATGTCAGGGCCCGCTCAACGGCCCGGACGCGACCGGCCAGCACTGTCCCGAGGGGTGGACGTTCTATCCCGAGCCGCTCCCGCAGATCCAGAACGTGGCGGGCCCGGGCAGCGCGGAGGCCAGCTACTACACGTGGGTCGACCAGTTCAACACGTTCGGGCTCGGCGAGAACGTCCCGATCAACACCGGCAACGCCTCGGAGGGGCTGCTCGCGCTAAACGACGGCGAGTGGGTGTGTTGCGCGTGCCGTATCCGCTCGGCTTCTACACGAAATGGCTCGACGGCCGGATCGATGACCCGAACGCCGGCTGGAAGGGTCGTGGGTTGTGGGCCACGGTCAGCACCCGCACGCCGTTCCACATGGAGGGCGGGAAGGGCACGACGAGCAAGGTGGTGCACTTCCGGCTCCGCCCGGACCCGCTGGCGCACTGAGGGGGCCGGTCCCGGGTCGTGGACCTGGGACGTAGACGTCGTCTACTCGGGGCGCGCGTCGTGTGCGTTCAGATGGTAGAGCGCGGAGAGCATGTACACGAGGTTCGCCGTGCCGTCCATGATCGGCTCGTTCGTCGAGTAGTCCCCCCAATCGGGCGCGGATGCACAGTCAGCCAGCGCGGCGGCGAGCGCGACCCGGCACGCACCGGGCCATCCGAGAGTGCAAGACTTTTTCTCCGACATCGTGCAACGGGTAACATCGGCCGCGTGAGATCACTGCTACGCCGTCTAACCTAGCGGTTTCGAAACGAGACCGAATCTACGGATCGGCGCAATAGCTCGACGTTTCGGCTCGGGGCAGGCTACGCTGCCC
>JBOHRM010000298.1:0-5255 GCA_050732715.1 Longimicrobiales bacterium | reverse complement strand
CCGGCGCCGCGTGGCTCGTCGTCACGGTCGTGCCGTTGCTCGTGGCCGTTTCGCTCGGCCGCGCAGAGCCGGGCGCCGAAGACGGGGGTCTCGGTTGGAGCTCCGCGCCGATCCTGTCGATGCTCGCCGTCTCGGTGGTCGGGCTGATCGCGTTCCTCCGGACGGAACGCTCGGCGCGCGAGCCGATCCTGGACCTCGGCGTTTTCCGAAACCGCGTGATCGGGCTCGGCACGGCAACGATATTCGTGCTCGGCGCGGCGTTCCTCTTTTCGATCGTCTTCTTGCCGCTCTATCTCGTCCACGTGGTCGGCGTCTCGGTCACGCGGGCAGGGCTGAGTCTGACGCCGCTCACGCTGGCGATGGTCGCGACCAGCATCGGCGCGGGCCATCTCGTGTCGCGTATCGGCCGTTACAGACGGCTGCTCGCGGGCAGCCTGTTCCTACTCGCCATCGCCTTCGCCATCATGGGCTACACATTGACGCCCGATTCCACTCAGCTGGACGTCACGCTCAAGATGATCCTTGTGGGACTCGCCACCGGACCGACGCTGCCGCTCTACCTCGTCGTGATGCAGAACGCGGCACCGCAGCGCGACCTCGGAGTCGTGACGGCGGCGGCTACGTTCGGGCGACAGCTCGGTCAGGTGCTGGGCCTCGCCGGGTTCGGTGCGGTGTTCGCCGCGGCCCTGCCGGTCCCGCTCTCGAGCGTCGGCGGCATGGGGGCCGCGGGCGCCGAAGGACTCACCCACGCGATCTCGGTCCTCTTTCGTGCCGGTGTCGTGGTCGTCGCGATCGCGCTGCTGCTCACGATCCTGATCCCCGAGCTACCCCTACGGCAGGAAGCGGAACGGGCGTAGAGACCGCGTCCGCCGTTGGCCGCGATCAGCTCCAGCGGAGCGTCTCGGCGAACTTCACGCGTGCGTCGCGGATCGCATCGGAGAACTGTTGGGCGAGCGATTGCGCGTCGTCCCTGTACGCCTTCGCGGCCGCGGCGAGGTCTTCGGTGTACGGCATCCTCGCGTCATCGCGGCGGCGGTAGTCGCCGCGCAGCACCCGGTCGTATTCGCCCTTCTCGATCCAGTCACGCGTCTCGGCGGCGCGCAGCACGTGGAACGGATGCGTCGTGCCGAGCAGGTTCAGGACCTTGAAGACGATGTCGGCGACGTCGCCGCTCTGGCGATACTCTTCGGCCTGGTTCATGAACTCGTTCAGGTCGTTCTCCTCGGGCAGGCCGCCGCCGGCGAGCGTCATGAACGAACGCAGCGTCGCCTCGGGGTCCTGGATCGCGAGCAGGCCGGCGCGGTCCGCGGACATCTCGGCCTTGCGGCTCCACTCGAGCAGCGCGATCAGCACGGCTCGCGCGGCGAGGCCGACGATTGGGAAGCCGAGCGTCGCGAGCTGGAGCAGCAAGACCGTCATCGTGCGATAGAGCACGTGTCCGGACATGACGTGTCCTAGCTCGTGACCGAGGAGGTAGGTCAGCTGGTCGTCATCGAGAAGGCGGAGCGCGCCCGAGTTCAGCACGATGAACGGCTTGGTCATGCCGTACGCGCCGGCATTGACCACCGGCGTCTGTGAGACGAACAGATCGTACTTCGCGGGCGCGTCGAGCGTCTCGAGCACTTCGAGATAGCGCTCGTGGATGCGCGGAAACTGCTTCGCCGATACGCGCACGGCGTTCGCCTGGAACGCGAGACGGATCGGCTTCTCACCGAAGAGGCCGAACACGGACTTGAGGACCTCATCGAACGCGGGGATGCGGCGCAGCGCCATGAGCGCCGCGCGGTCGGCGGGGTGCTCCCACGTGCTCGGGTGAATGTCACGCAGGATGCGACGGCTCCGGGTCGCGCCGTTATTCTCGGCCATTGGATTGCTCCGTTTTGGAAGGGCTTCTCGGTGCTTCTCGTTCTACGCGCGAGCGGACCTCGGGGTTTCTTTCTCAGACCACTTTCAGGGCGCGGTCGAGGTCTTCTTTCAGGTCCTCCACGTCCTCGATGCCGACGGACAGCCGGATGAGGCCGTCCGTCACACCGAACCGCTCGCGCATCTCGCGCGGCACGGCGGCGTGTGTCATGAGCGCGGGGTGGCCGATCAGGCTCTCGACGCCGCCGAGGCTCTCGGCGAGGGCGAAGAGGCGGGTGTTCTCGGCGAGGCGTCGGGCACGTTCGATCGAGCCCATCTCGATGCTGATCATGCCGGTGAAGCCGCGCATCTGACAGCGGGCGAGCTCGTTCTGCGGGTGTGACGGCAGACCCGGGTAGTTCACCGCCTCGATCGCGGGGTGGCGCTCGAGGAACTCTGCGATCTCCAGGCCATTGCGGTTGTGCGTTTCCATGCGCACGTGCAGCGTCTTCGTGCCGCGCAGGACGAGCCAGCAGTCCCAAGGTCCCGGCACGCCGCCGGTGGTCTTCTGCATGAACCGCAGGTCTTCGGCGATCGCGTCATCGTTGGTGACGACGATGCCGCCGATAACGTCCGAGTGGCCGTTCAGGTATTTCGTGCTCGAATGCACGACGATGTCCGCGCCGAGCCCGAGCGGGCGCTGGTTGTACGGCGTCGCGAACGTATTGTCGACGCAGAGCGGCGCGCCGGCCTCGGCCGCGATCGCCGCGATCGCGCGCAGGTCCGAGAGCCGCATCATCGGATTCGTAGGCGTTTCGACGAAGATGAGGCGCGTTTCGGGCCGCAACGCATCGCGCACGGCGTCCGCGTCGCGCGAGTCCACGGCGGTGAAGCCGATGCCGAGCCGCGTGTAGACGTGCGCGAACATGCGGTGCGTGCCGCCGTACACGTTCTGCTCGTAAACCACGTGGTCGCCAGCCGAAAGCCGCTTGATGATCGCCTCGATCGCGGCCATGCCGCTGGCGAACGCGACGCCGTGGCCGCCATCTTCGAGCGCGGCGACGTTCGCCTCGAGCGCCTCGCGCGTGGGGTTTTGCACGCGCGCGTACTCGTAGCCGTGCAGGGGCTCGCCGAGCCGCGGCTGCACGTACGTCGACGTTTGAAAGACGGGTGGCATGATCGCGCCGGTCGAGGGTTCCGGCGCCTGACCCGCGTGGATCGCGCGGGTCGCGAATCGTTGGGTGTCACTCATCGGCTAATGATACGGGTTTGCTCGGCAGCAGCAACGGTCTCATAATCATGCCGAAAACGCCCGAAAACTCAATTTGGCGGTTCGCGATGCATTCAGCCATGCCAAAGCCCGCGCTCCTGGGCCTCCTCGCCGCCGCGACCACGGCGGCGGGATGCACAGCCGATGCAGCCCAGGACGACCCCGCCGAGACCGCCGTCCGCGCGGTCGAGAGCGCGCCGTTCGGTACGTTGCCGACAGGTGAATCCGTCACCGTCTTCACGCTCGCGAACGGCGATGGGATGGAAGTCCGGGTCCTTGACTACGGCGCCACGATCCAATCGATCCGCGTCCCTGATCGCGACGGGCGTATCGTCGATGTGACGCTCGGCTACGATGACCTCGGAGGCTATTTGAGCGACACATACTACATGGGGGCCGTCGCGGGTCGCTACGCCAACCGTATCGCGAATGGCCAGTTCACGATCGACAGCACGACGTATCAGCTCGCGCGCAACAACGGCCCGAACCATCTGCATGGCGGGGAGCGCGGGTTCGACAAGGTGCGTTGGCATGCCGAACCGTTCCAGCGCGGCGACAGCGTGGGCGTGACGCTTCACTACACGAGTCCGGCGGGCGAAGAAGGGTATCCGGGTACGCTCGAGGTGCAGGTCACCTATGTCGTGACAATGAGCAACGAGCTCGTCGTCGCGTACCACGCGACTACCGACGCGCCCACACACGTCAATTTGACGCAGCACACGTACTTCAACCTAGCGGGTCAGGGCGACATCCTCGACCATGGGCTCTCAATCGATGCGAGCAGGTACACGCCCATCGATTCCACGGCTATCCCCCTTGCCGAGCTAGCGAATGTCGAGGGGACACCCTTCGACTTCCGCGCGCTCACGCCGGTCGGCTCGCGTATCGGCGTCGACCACCCGCAGCTCGCGCTGGGTGACGGGTACAATCACAACTACGTGCTCGACCGCATGGATGATGACCTCACGCACGCCGCGCGTCTGGTCGATCCCATCACGGGCCGCACACTCGACGTTTACACTACCGCGCCCGGAGTTCAGCTCTACACTGGCAACCGGTTGAGCGGGAATGTGGTCGGGAAGGGTGGCGTGCCGCTCGAGCGCCGGGCCGGACTCTGTCTCGAGACGCAGTACTATCCCAACTCCCCGAATCGGCCGGATTTCCCGAGCACGTTGCTGCGTCCGGGCGACTCCTATGACAGCCGGACAGTGTTCTCCTTCGGAGTGGTCGACTAGAAACGGTTCCCGGTTCCCAGTTCCCAGTTGCCGGTTCGGGGTGCGAGTTTCGCGCATCGTTGGTGCGGCGCGAACGGCATGGAGAGCTGGTTGGAGACGGTTCCCGGTTCCAGGTTCCAGGTTCCCGGTTGCCGGTTCGGGTTGCGAGTTCCGGGTTTGCGGGTGCGAGTTCCCCCGCCAGGCGATTGGGGGGTGTTGGGACCGCTACTGGTGTCGCGGCAACGGTTGCTCGTGGAAAGGATCGATGGCTCAACTGCTCGGGCATGAACGGGTCGCCGCGGACGGGGCGGAGCCCGATCAGTGGCTGTACGTCCTGCACGGTGTTTTCGGCGCGGGTCGCAACTGGGGCTCGGTGGCGAGGCGGGTGGTGCGTGCGCGGCCGGAATGGGGGGCGTTGCTCGTGGACCTACGGCAGCACGGCGCATCGCAGGGCTTCGCGCCGCCGCACACGGTCGCTGCCGCGGTCGAAGACCTCGCGGCGCTGGCGTCTCACGAGGTCCCGGCCGCCGCCGTGCTCGGCCACTCGTTCGGCGGCAAGGTGGCGCTCGCGTTCGCCGCAACGCGGCCGCCGGGCCTGCGCCAGGTCTGGGTCGTCGACTCGACGCCGGAGGCGCGGGAGCCGGGTGGGACCGCGTGGCGCATGCTCGAGGTCGTGCGCGGACTGCCGGACGCGTTCGCCTCACGCGACGAGTTGGTCGATGCCCTCGAGGCGGCCGGCTTCGCGCGACCCATCGGCCAGTGGATGGCGACGAACCTCGTGCCGGTCGACGGCGCATTGACGTGGCGCTTCGACCTCGACGCGATGGAGGAGCTGCTGCTCGACTTCTTCCGGCTGGATCTCTGGCCTGTGGTCGAGCGGCCGCCGTCCGGCGTTGCGATGCACATCGTGAAGGCGAGCGAGTCGAGCG
>JBOHRM010000297.1:0-5204 GCA_050732715.1 Longimicrobiales bacterium | reverse complement strand
TGACAAAGGTCTGCCGGCGACGTTACTCGCGCTCGCGGGCACAAAGCACCTGCCGGGTGTGGTCGTGCCGGGTGGCGTCACGCTCCCCGCGATCGGCGCCGAGGACGCCGGTCAGGTGCAGAGTCTTGGCGCGCGCTTCGCGCGGGACCTGATCAGCCTCGACTACGCGGCTACGATGGGATGTCGCGCGTGCGGCTCGGCGGGCGGCGGCTGTCAGTTCCTCGGCACCGCCGCGACGTCACAGGTCGTCGCCGAGGCTCTCGGCCTCGCCGTACCGCACGCCGCCCTCGCGCCGTCCGGCGAGCCGGCCTGGCTAGAGCTGGGGGACCGATCGGCGCGCGCGCTCCGGCGCTTGCACGCGCTCGGCATCGCGATCGAGCAGATCCTTTCGCCGCGCGCGATCGAGAACGCGATGCTCGTCCACGCCGCGTTCGGCGGCTCGACGAATCTACTGCTGCACATCCCGGCGATCGCACGCGCGGCCGGACTCCCGGCGCCGACCGTCGAGGACTGGATCCGCGTGAACCGCGCGACGCCACGGCTCGTCGACGCGCTGCCGAACGGCCCGCGCGGCCACGCGACGGTGCAGGTTTTTATGGCCGGCGGCGTGCCCGAGGTGATGCTGCACCTGCGGCGCATGGGCCTCCTCGACGGCGGCGTCGTGACCGCGACGGGTGAACCGCTCGATGTCACGCTCGACTGGTGGGAGTCGAGCGATCGGCGCCGCCAAGCGCGCGATCGGCTCGGCGCGGGCGCCGCCGTTTCGGCCGACGACGTGATCATGAGTCCCGACGCCGCGCGGAGTCGAGGGCTGACGAGCACCGTCGTGTTCCCGGTCGGCAACATCGCACCCGAAGGCTCGGTCATCAAAGCGACGGCCATCGACCCGACCGTCGTGGGGGACGATCAGGTCTTCCGCCATACTGGCCCCGCACGCGTTTTCACCGACGAACGCGAGGCGATTCGCGCCGTGAAGGGAGACACGGATAGACCGATCCGACCAGGCGATGTCATCGTACTGACCGGCAACGGCCCATCCGGCACCGGCATGCAGGAGACCGCGCAGATCACGACGGCGCTGCGCTACCTGCCGTGGGGGAAGAACGTCGCACTGCTGACCGACGGCCGGTTCTCGGGCTTCTCGAGCGGCGCCTGTATCGGTCATATCGGCCCCGAAGCGCTGCGCGGCGGGCCGATCGGCCGCCTCCGAGACGACGACATCATCGAGATCGTGATCGACCGCGAGGCGTTGACCGGATCGATCGACCTGGTGGGCGCCGAAGGCCGGCGGCTCGACACCGAGGAAGCCGGCGCCCTGCTCCGGCAGCGCCCTTCGCACCCCGGCCTCGCCCCGCACCCGGCGCTGCCCGCCGATACACGGCTCTGGGCCGCGCTCCAGCGTGCGAGCGGCGGCACGTGGGCGGGCTGCGTCTACGACGTGGACCGCATCATCGAGGTCATCGACGCCGGCCTCGATGCGCTCGAGCGCCAAATCAGTGACCCGCCTACAGACTCACCAGAAACCGCAAGAGCAGCGCGCGCTGCGTCGCATCCAGCCGGCTGAAACGCAACCGCGCAGAAGCCGCTTCACGGTCACGTCGCGGCGGTGGTGGAGATCTAGAACGAATCCGCGGCGAGCGGTGTGACACCGCCGCCGGCGTGGTCGAGCTGCAACGCGCGCCTGATGCTGCGGACCGCCTGGTTGATGCGCTGCCGATTCTCGATCAACGCGAAGCGGACGTAGCCCTCGCCGTGCTCGCCGAATCCGACGCCCGGTGAAACCGCGACCTTCGCCTCGCGCAGCAGAAACTTCGAGAACTCGAGCGAGCCGATCGCGCGGAACGGCGCCGGGACCGGCGCCCAGACGAACATCGTGGCGCGCGGCGGCTCGACATGCCAGCCGGCCCGGTTCAGCCCGGCGCACAAGCAGTCCCTCCGCTGCCGGTACATCTCGCAGATGCCTCGGGCCACGTCATCGCCTTCATTGAGCGCGTGGATCGAAGCGATCTGGATCGGCTGGAAGATACCGTAGTCGAGGTAGCCCTTGATTCGGGTCAGCGCGCCGACCAGCTCGCGGTTGCCGACCACGAACCCTACTCGCCAGCCCGGCACGTTGTAACTCTTGGACAAGCTGAACACCTCGACGGCGCGGCTCGACGCACCCGGCACCTCGAGAATCGAGGGCGCGCGGTAGCCGTCGAAGCAGAGATCCGCGTACGCGAAGTCGTGCACGACCATCATGTCGTGACTCGCCGCGAAGTCGATCACCCGCTCGAAGAACGGAAGGTCGACCACCTGCGTGGTCGGGTTGCTCGGGAAGCAGAGCATCATGACCTTCGGCTTCGGCCACACACGCTCGACACCACGCCGTAGGTTCTCGAAGAAGTCGTGGCCGGGCCCGATTGGCACGCTGATGACGTCGCCGCCCGCGATCACCACCGAATAGTTGTGGATCGGGTACGAGGGATCGGGCACGAGCACGCCATCGCCCGGCGCGAGGATGGCGAGCATGAGATGGCCGATCCCTTCCTTCGCGCCGATCGTGACCACCGCCTCGGTCTCCGGATCGAGCTCGACGCCGTAACGCCGCCGGTACCAGTCTGTGATCGCGAGCCGCAGCTTGTACAGGCCACGCGACACCGAATAGCGGTGGTTACGCGGGCCGTCGATCGCCCGGTGCAGATGGTCGAGAATCTGCTTCGGCGGCGGCTGGTCGGGATTGCCCATGCCGAGGTCGACAACATCCTCGCCCGCGCGCCGCGCGGCGTGCGTCAGCCCGACGACCTCGGAAAGGACATACGGCGGCAACCGCGAAACTCGATGGAATTCGCGAGATCGTGTCATTCGAACAGCAACTCCATGTCGGGGCTGGGCGAATGGTAGGGCTTCTCCCTCCGGGCCGCAAAGCGCGGGGAAAAACGTGCAGCGTCGCTGTGCAGCCGTGCTGCTCAGGTCGGTTCCAATCGAGCGGTGCGCGTGCGGCCGAATCGGTCCGTGGCCTCGATGACGATGTCGGCCGCCTCACGCGATGCGGGAGCGTAGAACAGGTGGGCCGTCGGCATCGGCTCGACCCATGTCCGGCGGGACGGGAGGTCCGGGCCGGCGTGTAGCTCGACCGAGAGAGGATCACGTCCCGTACGAGGGGCCATGGCACCCCGCCGCTCCCCGGCCTCGTACCAGACCACACGCCAGTCCGGATCCCAATCCCAAACGTTGGCCACGATCTCGTCTGGTGCGGCCGGGTCCGCGCCGTGACCGTAGATGCGCATCTGTTGGGACGCAGGGAGCCCGGTGCTCTTGTAGCGCCACGTCACACTGTCACCGGAGATCTCATAGACGGAATAGCCGTTGGGCGTGCCGTCGTGACAGATCGGCCCGCTCCACCAAGCTCCGCATACCGTCCCGTGCACATGCTCGTGCACGCCGTGCTCGAACAAGTGCTCGGACTCGTGCGTGTGGCCGGTCAGCAAGTGCGCGTTGTACGGCTCGAGCGGGCGATAGAGCGCCTCTCGGTTCATGACGGAGACGCCGGGCGCCGGGTTTCGTTCGTCACGGCGGACGTGCTGGCTGCCCAGCACGGGGATGTGGAGAAACATGACCACTGTGCGGCCGGCCTCGACGTGGGCCAGATCATTCTCGAGCCAGCCGAGCACGTCGGCGCGCAGATAGCCGAGGTAACCGGCGCCGTGCCAGAAGACGTCATCCAGCACGATGTAGTGGACCGCGCCACGGTCGAAGCTGTAGTGCTCGGGTCCGAAATGGCGTTGGAACGTCCGTGTCGACGTCTGGTCGCTGCGGCCGTCGAAGTCGAGGTCATGGTTGCCGACGATTTGAAAGAACGGCACACCCATCGCGGCGACGGCTCGTTCGTACTCGGGGTAGAGGCTGAGGTCGTCGAACATGATGTCGCCGCAAGCGACGCCGAACATGTCTCCGCCCAGTGAGCGCACCGTCTCCTGCACGTCGGGCAACCTGCAGCCTGAGGTCGAGCGCAAGTGGCCGAAGCCGACGTTCATGATGCCTGTTCCCGTGCAACCCGACCACGCAGTGGTCGCCCCCTGTTCGATCGGGTGATCGATTTCGCGGAGATTCAGGACATGACCGTCGTGCACAGAGGACGACAACGCGGTACCCAGGGTTTACTCCGCGACAGCTTCTCGAGCATGTGCGATCCGGTTATTCCGGTCGGCTTGGCCAATAGCCCGCCGAACGAGCCCGCCCAACGCACTTGACCGCAGTAAGGGACAACGGCTAGACTTGCCGTGACTGGGATTCTCCAATGCAACACCGAACACCCAATACCCGAACCCAGCGCGCGGGAGCGGGGCTCATGGTTGGGATTCGAGATCCGGTATCGGCGGCCCGCAGCAGGTGGACCGGCGCAGGCCCTCTCAGTCCGGTGCCCGTGGAGGCAGATCCGCGCGGGCCAGCGAGGTGAAGGCACATCGTGTTTGAGCCTCTGCAACAGATTCCTGCGGCCACTCCTCTAGAGCAGCTGGTCAGTCGCGTCATCAGCGCCGCACCAGAACGGAGCCGTGACGCCCGAAGATTGACCCGGCCGAGTCTGCCTGGCGGTCTGGATCTGCTGTCAGTTCACCTGGCGTCCCTCGCAGACGAATGGAGCCAATCCATCTGGTGACCCGCCGTCGAGGCCCGTCATGATTCAACCCCGAGCCGCCGTCTACGCTGAACACCCTCATAGCAGCGTCACCCAGCGGACGGTTCAAAGCCTGGAGCGAAGTTACCGAATCTCCTGCCGGCCGATGGCCGACTGGTCCGCCGTCCGTTCACGAGGGCGCGCTGCCTCGTCTTGTTACTCCCTTCGACGCTTGCCGACCTGCCTCCAAAGGTTGCGGTCGCCCTCCCACGCGCTATAATAATCTGCCGCAGCGAGCGCCACGCTGCGGCTGTCCGCGCAACACCAGCCGCGGCCCATTACATGACGGTTGCGATCTCCAGCATTGAGACCTCTCTCCTCCGTCACGCCGTGCTGGCGCAGGCAGAAAACCTCTTAGAGCGCCTCCGCGAGGGCGTGATACGGCACCCCCGCCTTCTTACCTGCGAATCCGTGCAGACAGCGCTCGGCTTCAGCCTCGGAGACCAACCGTTCCGATCCGTCAGGAGATTCGCCAGCAGCGTAAACCTGGGAAGCCGCTGGCTCTAGAAGCACTGGCGCGAAGCTTTCGGCACGGTGGCTCCAACAC
>JBOHRM010000296.1:0-5316 GCA_050732715.1 Longimicrobiales bacterium | reverse complement strand
GTCCAGATGGATCTGGCGCACCGAGGTGCCAGAACCCGAAGAGCGTGCTGACCAGGAGCACGGCGACCAGTGTGATTGCCTGCGCGAGCCTGCGCCGGCGCGGCTCGCCCCGCCTGCTCGCCGGCGGAGTCGGTTTCGGCGCCTCGACGACCGCCGGGGTGGCCGCCGTGACGGCGTCCGGCCCGCCGACGATCGGGCTCGGCGCCAGGATCTCGCGTCTCAGCTCGATCTCCGGCGCCACGACGGCCGGCGCGAACGCGGCGAGTACCTGGACGCCCTCCGGCAACGCCGTCCGGATCTCCCGGCACTCGGCCTCGAGACCGAGAACGACCGCGCCGCCGACGCTGCTCGCCAGAGCGTCGAGCCCGGGCGCGGCCGACGGCACGAAGGCCAGCAGCAGATCGCCGGCCGGATCGTCGCCCGTCTCGAGCCGCGCCAGCACGCGCGCCCAGCCCTGGTGCTCGAGCACGGCGCGGGGATCGGTCACGCCCAGCCCAGCCGGGATGACCGTGAACGGCCGCGCCGACCACGCCAGCGCGACATGCTCGAGCGATGCACCGAAGAAGAAGACATCGCTCATGCCCTCCGTGTTCGGCTCGCCAACCCGAGCATGGAGGTCGGGGGCGCCGTAGTCGAGGTCCGCCAGAACGACTCGCCGGCCGCGGCCGGAAAGACCGCGTGCCAACGCGATCGCCGCATCGTGCGCCCAGCCGCCGTCGCGAGCGCCGCCACCCACCACCAGAAGCAGTGCATGACGATGCTGAAGCGCGTCGGCATCGATCGCCTCGGGTCCGAGAGCCGCGTCGTGGTCCGGGTCCCAGTGCCGCACGCCGGACACCGCCGATGCGGTTGCCGGTTCCCGATCCCCAGTTGCCGGTTTCGGTTTTCGGGTCTCGGGTTTCGGGTTCGATTCGTGTTCGCTGCCCACCGCTAAGGCGTATCTCGATAGCTGAGAAGGTGACGACCGTTCCGCGCCAATCTACGGCCCATGGCGCGCCCGAGGCTAGCCTAGGCGCCCGACGAACGGCTTACGGCGAGCGTGCCGCGCCCGCGCACGCCCGCCGTTGTTCGTTGCAGCTCAGTCCTCCATGCCGCTGGCCCGGCACCAGCAATGGATGAAACGTATGGGCCGGTAAGGAGTGCTCGCGCCAAGACGCCAAGCTCGCCAAGAATCCGCTAAGACACCTTGGCGACGCCTTCGCGTACTTGGCGTCTTTGCGAGAGAATTCCTGCCACGCGCCGTGCCATTTCCAATCATAGTTCTAGTCAGTTGCCCACGCCGCGTCCGTTGCCGCGGCACCATCGATCCTGAAACGGGTGGCGGCGGGGCAACTCGGAACTCGGAACCCGGAACTCGGAACCCGTTTCTAGTCAGAACGATGGCCCGAATGACAGCGAGAAGATTCCTTTCCGCGAGGGCCGATTCAGCGGCCAGGCGTAGTCGAGCCGAAGCACCGTGTAGAAGATGTTGATGCGCAAGCCGAGGCCGTAGCTGAACAGCGGCTGCCGCCACAGGTACGGGTCCTGGCCCGGCTCGCGTTGCCACACGATCCTGACCGGCTCGCCTTCGGCGCATTCGGTCGAACGCGTCGGATTCGTCGCCGTGCAGATCTGGCTGTCCCAGGCGAGACCACCATCGAAGAAGGCCACGGCATCGACCGGCGGGAAATTGCCGAGGAACCCGATCTGGAGCTCGTTGATCACCGGCACGCGCAGCTCGAGATTCATGAACGCGGCGCTCGAGCCGATCAGCTGATCGCCGACCGGACACGGCGAGAGCGATGGCTCGTCGCTGTAGTGGCGGCTGACCTGGCATTCTTCGCTGTTCAGGTCGAACGAACCGCGGTCGTAGCCGCGGATGTAGTACGGCCCGCCCCAGTAGACCGCGAAGCGGTCCGCGTCGCTGCCGAACCGGGTCAGTCCGATGAAACGCGTGGCGAGCACGACCCGGCGATCGATGTTCCAATAGTTGCGGAAATCGAGGAGCGCTTCCGAGAAATCGAGATCGCCGAGCGTCTGCGAGAGTTGGAGCCGATAGCGCCGCCCATACACGGGGCCGGTCCAGCCGAACTGCGCATTGTCGAAGACGAGCGCCGCGAGCGGCTGGACGTACGCGAGGCTGCCGAGGCGTTCGTCGTGCCGGAGCGGCTCGCCCGTATAACGGTCGATGCCGCGGTACAGCACGTCGCTCGTGTAATAGACGCCCATCGCGCCGAGCTCGACACGTTGGAATTTGCTGAACGGATACGCGACCGCCAGCTGACTGGACCGGATCACGTCGCGCCGGTAGATGTCGGCGATCGCGTCGCGACTTTGACCATCGATCTCGAGCGGCACATACTGCGCGCCGAAGTAGCGGTAGAGCGGCGTCTGCGCGAAGGCGAAGCCGTAGTTCGCGCGCGTCTTCAGGAAGCTGTAGCCGCCGTAGAAGCTCGCGTCGGCCAGCGATCCATTGACGTTGGCGGCCGCCAGGATGTTGTGGTTGCCCAGCATGTCGGACAACGCGATGAAGCTGCCGCCGTAGACGCCGTTCCCGTAATAGCCGCCCACGTTCGCGCCGATGTTCGGGCGGCCAACCATGTCGGGGGTGAACTTCACGCGATACGGCGCGTGTTCGAAGCTGGCCGTGTCGGGCAGCGCCGTCGCGGCGTTGTCGAGCAGGTCGACCACCGAGACCGGCGCTTGCGCCTCCGTGCTCTCGACCTCCTGATCGCTGTGCCGGAAGCCATCGTCCTTGCGGTAGTAGGACCGAGCGAAGCCGCGCGGCGAGGAAGACGACGAGCGTGCCGTGCTACCCGCGCCGTTGTCGCCCATACCGTGTCCGCCGTTCAGCGTTGGGTCGAGTTGCGAGTCACCGTTCGCAGCGCGGCCCAACGACCCGGTCCGCGTCTCGTCGGTCTCCTGCCGCGCGACCACGGCAGGCGTCGGCTCGGGAAGCGGAAGACGCGGCAACGCGGTTGGATCGTCCAGCGCGTAGATGTTGTAACCCGCCTTCTCGAAGTACGTGAGGAGCAGCCGGCCGTTTCGCGCCCACGAGAGCACGGGGCTGAGCGGCGTGATCGCGGTCACGCCCGACAGCAGCGTTGTCAGCCGGTGCAGCTGGTGCGCCTCCAGGTCGAACAGATAGAGATCGTTGCCGTCCGTCCGGTCACTCACCCAGATCAGCGATCGGCCGTCCGGCGACCACACGGGATTGATGTTCTTGCCCTCGTCCTGATGCGGCAGCAGCTCGATCGAGCCATCGGTCAGACTCAGCAGCGCGACGCGCAGGTTCCCATACGCCAGCGTCTCGAACCGCGTGCCCGGACCGCGGTCGGTCGTGAACGCGATCGCCCGACCATCGGGTGACCACGAGGGGAGCAGATCCGCGTGCCGATCCTGTGTCAGCCGCAGCACGCGGCCCTCGAGATCGGTGATGAAGAGATCACTCAAACCGCCGTCCATCCCCGTGAACACGATGCGACGACCGTCGGGCGACCAGCTCGGATTCGACACGCCGTTCAGCTCGAACTTCAGCTGCTTCGTGACCTTGTCTCGCTCGAGGTCGTAGATGTTCAGCGCATCCTGGCCGCCCGCCTGCGCCGCGAACGCGAGATACCGGCCGTCCGGCGAGAACGCGGCGCTCGAGTTCATGTAGCGCAACGACTCGAAGTCCGGGTTGCTCGCCGCCTCGATCAGCTTCCGCTGCACCGCGCCGGTCCTCGCATCGGCGAGAAACAGATCGAACGAGAAACCGTCACGCTGCGAAAGGAACACCATTCGCTCGCCATCGGGCGAGATCGCCGGCGCAATGAACCACGGATCTTCCACACGGTCATGCGTCGTGAGCTTCTTCGCGCGGTCATCCGGCATCTCGTACTCGGCGACCTGCGGCAGGTACTCCTTGCGCACCGCCGCCGTCCACTCGGCGCTCAGCTCCTCGAGCGAGATGCCGAGCGTGCTCGCGAACGCACGCTCGAGTCCCATGCGCGGCGCACGCTGCAACAGGATGCCGACCACCTCGTCGCCCCACTTCGAGCCGATGTACCACCACAACGATTGACCGAACCGGTACGACAGGTAGTCGTCGCGATGCGTCATCTGCTCGATCGTGCGGAAATAGCCGGCCAACACCGCATCGCGCAGCCACCCGTGCGTGTGCGAGTCGACCCTGCCGATCGACAGGTACTCGGCCATCCCCTCCATGAACCAGAGCGGCAGCCGCGCGCCCGTCGGGCTCGCATCGTTCATCGCGCCGGGGCGGAGGATCACGTCATACTGGAAACCGTGCACCAGCTCGTGCGTCAACACGTGATCGAAGTCCGCGTACGCACCGGTGAACGGTAGGATCATCCGGCTCTTCAGCGCTTCCGTCACACCGCCGGTGCCCTCGTCGATAAAGATCGGCAACGCGTTCGTCTGCTGGAAATCCGAATGCGACGCGTACACGATCAGCGGCTTGCGCTCGCGGAACTCGTGCTGAAGGATGCGCGACAGTCGCGCGTACGACCGCTCGACCATGCGCGACGCGTCGAGCGCGGCCTCACGCTCCTTCGGATAATAGTAGACGTCGAAGTGCTCGGTGCGGATGACCTGAAAGTCGAATGCCCGATACTGCACCTTGTTCTTGCCGAAGTACTGCGCCTCTACCGGCACGTGCAGCGCCGCCGTGAGAGCGGCCAGGGCGAGAGCGGGTCTCACGGATCGCGGTCCCATGACTCGACCCCCTAAGACTCGAGAGCGTGCGTGGTCGCATCCCCCCAGAGGCGTTCCAACTGATAGAAATCACGCGCCGCCGGGTGAAACACATGCACCACAAAATCTATATAATCGATGAGCACCCAGCGGCCTGACCGCAATCCTTCGATATGGCTAGGACGAATGCCGTCCTTCTTCAGCTCTCCTAGAATACCCTCCGCAATCGAACGAACGTGAATATCGGATGTGCCGCTAATCAATAGGAAATAATCGGTCGCATCGGAGAGCCCGCGCAGATCCAGCACCAGCATATCGCGACCCTTGCGCTCGATCGCCACATCCACCGCGCCTGCCAACTCCGGCGGAAAATCGGCGGGCCGCTCCCCTTCCACCTAACCTCCACCCCCCGTACACCTACACCTACACGTACACCTACACCTAAACCTGCCCCTGCCCGTACCCCTACACGTACACGTACACGTACACCTACAGCTAAACCTAAACGTAGACGGGTTTAGGTATATGTGTAGGTGTAGGCGTACGGGCAGGGGCAGGGGCACGTTTACGTTTACGTTTAGGTGTACGTTTAGGTGTACGGGAGGGCTTGGCCTTAGGCCAAGCCCTTAATCTGCCTTGATT
>JBOHRM010000295.1:0-2353 GCA_050732715.1 Longimicrobiales bacterium | reverse complement strand
GTCCGGCCGCGACGGCGGCCCGAGCGGTATCCGCCTCGCCGACACGACCGCCGCCCGCGCCGCCATCCGGCGTATCGAAGCCCGCCACCGCGACGAGCTCATCCACGGGGTCCGGCTCGAGCTCGAGCTTGCGCGCGAGCAACGGGCCCGCCACGTGTCGCACCTCCTGCACCGCGTCGCGCAGCGTCGCGAAGTTCGGCGCGATGTCCTGGAACCGTGACGTACAAACGCCGTCGAGCGCCGCGAGCGACTCGAGCGCCGAATCGATGTCACCGACCAGCTGGCGGTACCAGCTCTTCGGCGTTGCGCCGAATGCTTCTTCGAGCTCCTCGGGCGCGAGCTTGCCTTCGTTCAACGCGTGCGCGCGCTGCTGCGCTTTCGACGAATCGCTTGCGGCCTCGTCATTCGTGGGAACAGCCCGGGCAGTGCGATAGTCGATCAGCGAATGACCGGCCTGCGTAAGCGCCGCACTGCGGACCGCGACGTCGAGCTTGAGCCCGACCCACTCGAGTGGGGCCGCGCGCATCTCGGCATCGCCGTCATCGACCTCCGGGTAGACCGACTCCCAGAACCCCTCGACCAGCTCGCGTAACAGGTCGAGGCCATCGCGCAAGCCGGCGAAGCCATCGCGCCGCAGCCGTGCTTCCGTCAGCCACGCCGCGATCTGAAGATCCTTCGTGGTCTTCGACAGCGCGTCGGTCGTGAGGCGGATGACGAGCGGCCAGTCCGCCGTCTTGCGCGTGGTCTCCCAATCGCCCTGCGGCAGATCATCGTCTTCGCGACGCGCTTCCTTGATCTCGTCGTAGCGCGGATCGTAGCGCAAGTGACGGCCCGCCGGGTTGGCACCCGGGATCGGCGCAAGCAGTTCCTGGTTCGACAAGTCGAAAACGGGTTCCGAGTTCCGAGTTCCGAGTTCCGAGTTACCCCGCCGCCACTCGTTTTCACGATCGCTTGTGCCGCGGCAATGGCGTTGAAGCCGACTGCTTATTCCGGAGCGTTGATGGCGAGCTCGCGCAGCTCGAGGACGGGGACCTCCCGGTCGTCGACCAGCCATAACTTCTGGCCGATAGGCGCGAGATCGCCATCCTCGAGCGTTTCGACGTCCGTAATCCTGCCGAGCCGTACCTGCGGATCCGCGTGGCGCCAGGCGAACGCCGTCAGCACCGGCATCAGCACCTCGCCGAGCTCGAGCTCGCGCATCCGCTCGGACGGCCGCACAACGATCGGCGCCCACAACAGATCGCGCAGCCGCCGCGGCGGCTGCATCCGCACCGCGCTCACGTGCTCGAACGGAAGCCACGTGTACTGGCCGGCGACGAACACCTCGAGGCGCGGGCCGATGCGCGGATCGGCATCGACCAGGCTGTCGAACGGCTGGCCGTTGAGCGTACCGCTGACCGGCCGCGCGGCCGCCGTGGACGGCGGCAGCCCGCCCGGCTCGAACATCGATTGGCGCGTCCGCTCCGCGTGCAGCGCGCCACGGTAGAGCAGCGCACCGACCTGCGCATCACGGTCACCTTGCGACAGCACGTCGAGCTGCTTCTCCGCGCGGTCGTACGACCCGGCGAAGCAGAGCAGCTCGAAGAGGAAGGTACGGCGCCGGGCGTCGGCCGGGTCGTCCCGGAGCACGTCGCCCAACGCCGTGATCGCCTCGTCGAGTCGGCCGGCCTGATACAGCTCAGCCGCGTTCAATCGACCATCCGCTCAGATCTTCTTGTTCGCCTTCAAGTCGTAGCCCACCTTGACCGGCGAATCCAGAGTGCCATCCGGCTTCTGCGATTTGTACTCGACCTCGATCGTCGAAAAATTCAGCGTGATCGATTCGATGGGGATGGCGTCGCCGGCAGAGCCGCCCGTCTGGTACGAGCTGACGAGCAGATCACTCATGGTGACCGCCATATACTCCTCCTGCTCGCCGCCGGCCTTACGGCAGACCAGCTTGGCCTCCGGCAGGTGTTGCCCCGTCGCGCAGGCGAGCATCAACTTCGGCGTCGCCTTGTTCACCCTCATCGTGAACTGGAAGTCCTGCATGCTCACCTTGCCAGCACCGCCGCCACCACCGTGGCCGGCCGTACCGGATTGCGTCGCGCCCCAGCTGTAGCTCAGCACGTCGATCTCGTTCTTGTGCTTGTCATCCGTTGACTCGCCCTCGATGCCCTCGAGCTTGAGGAAGTAGTCGACGTTTGCCATGGCTCACCGTCTCCCGTACCTAGGTCACCCGCCGGTCTTTGGCGGGCCAATCCCGCCGCACCATGCGGCGGGCAATTCCCTCAATGGAAAACGCGCGGAATCCCCGCCCAAGCGGACATCCCAGCGGAATCGATGGCCGTGAGACCCGCCGGCGCGACGGTCA
>JBOHRM010000294.1:0-11867 GCA_050732715.1 Longimicrobiales bacterium | reverse complement strand
GCACGCAGCCGCACGCGTGCCCGGCACGGTAAACATCCCCCTCGATCGATCGTTCAACACGTGGGCGGGATGGCTGATCCCCTATGACCGCGACTTCTACCTGATTGTCAATGACGCAGGGTGCCCTGCATGTATCGATGAAGCGGTCCGCGATCTGGCGATGATCGGGCTCGAGCGCATTGCCGGCTGGTTCGGCGTGGACGCGATCGACGCGTGGCGCGCGAGCGGCCAGCCCCTCGAATCGATCGCCGAGATCACGCCCCGGCGACTCTATGAACGGTTGCAGGCGGGTGACGTCACCGTCGTCGACGTCCGCAGCCCGAGCGAATGGGAGTCCGGTCACCTGCCCGGCGTGCCGAACGTGCCGCTCAGCGAGCTCATCGACCGCCTCGACCGCCTTCCGCGGGATCGGCCCGTCATCGTCCATTGCCAGAGCGGATCACGCTCGGCGATCGCCGCGAGCATCCTGCGCTCGAATCGCTTCGACGATGTGACGGACATGCGTGGCGGCTTCGGTGCATGGCGCCACCAGAAGCTGCCGATCGAGACGCGCGGCCGCCCGCCCCACGAGCATTCGGCACCCCCTACCGGGTGAGCCGAACGCCGAACGTCCAGCGGTCAACCCCTCGAACGCGGCACTCAGACGAGAACACACGACATAGAAAGGAGCGAAAATGCTGATCACCACGACGAACACGCTCGACGACAAGACAATCGTCGAGTACAAGGGCCTGGTCAGCGGCGAGGCGATCCTAGGCGCGAACATCTTCAAGGATTTCTTCGCCGGCATTCGCGACATCGTCGGCGGACGGTCGGCCGCGTACGAGCGCGAGCTACGCCAGGCCAAGAAGATCGCGATCGACGAGATGACCGATGAGGCGCTTTCGCTGGGCGCGAACGCCGTGGTCGGCGTCGACCTCGACTACGAGACGATCTCGACGGGCTCGGGCGGCGGCATGCTGATGGTCAGCGCGAGCGGGACGGCGGTGCTTTACACGTAGCAAAATGCCCCCTCTCGACGGCCATGCTGGGAAGCGACGCCACACGGCTTTCTCAGTATCGCTCGGCGATCACTACCGCGAGAAAGGCCGAGGTTCGGAGGCTTCTGGCTGTGTGTCACAAAACGGCGTGCGGGGGCGTTATACACAGAATCGTATACAAATATCAGATCAGATGTGAAGTCGCAACTATAACCCAAGGAGGGTCGATGTCTCCAATTCGGAAGTCGGCGCGCGTCGCGGGTCTCATCGTGCCCCTCGCGCTTCTGTTGGCGCCGGCACTCGCGACTGCACAAACGGGAACGATCACGGGCTTGGTGGTCGACCAGACGACACGGCAGCCGCTCAATGGCGTGCAGGTGACGCTGGAAGGGACGACTCTCGGAGCGGAGACGGATGGGCGGGGTCGCTTCGTGGTGCCGAACGTGCCGGTGGGCACGCATGCCGTTCGGGTCCAATACATCGGGTATCGCACGGAAACGGCGGAGGTTGCGGTTTCTGCGGACGCCGCGGCGCAGGTCGAGTTCGAGCTGGGCGTTAGCGCGATCTCGCTTGACGAAGTGGTGGTAACGGGCCAGGCGGGTGCGGTAGAGCGGCGAGAAGCGGGTGCCAGCATCGCGTCGATCGATGTTGCGCGTGTTCAAGAGGCGATACCGGTGGCGGATATTGGGTCGGTGCTTCAGGCGAGGGTTCCGGGAGTCCGCTCGATCGGCGTGACAGGGGGGGTTGGTGCCGGCCGCGATCTACGGATTCGCGGCATGACGAGTTTTGATCTGAGCCAGCAGCCCGTGATCTACATCGATGGCGTCAAGGTCGAGTCGAGTCAGAGTGAGTTCCCGTCGATGGGCTCGGCCTGTTGCTCGTTCTCGGGTGGCGGCGGTGTGGACCGCCTCGCGGACCTGAACCCGAATGACATCGAGCGAATCGAGGTGATTCGGGGTGCGGCGGCCGGCACGCTGTACGGTACGGACGCGGCCAACGGCGTGATCCAGATTTTCACGAAGAGGGGACGCAGCGACAGCGCGGCACGCTGGTCGTTCAGCACGACGCATGGCGCGACGCGCATGCGGGCGAATGCGCAGACGAAGCTTTACCCGAACTTCACCGGCCCTAACGGCTTCCGCGCATTGGACGCGAACGAAGCGCTGATTGAAACCGGCCACTACCAGCAGTACGACATGACGGTACAGGGCGGCGGCAACGCGGTCACGTACTTCGTTTCGGGTGGCTTCCTCAGCAGCGAGGGCTCGATCAAGCCGAACGAGCAGGAGCGCAGCAATGTGCGGCTCAACCTGAGCTGGCTTTCCGGCAGTCGTCTCTCGTTCGACCTGACGTCATCGTTCTCACGAAACAGTGCCGACCTTCTGCAATCCGGCAACAACTGGACATCGTTGCTCGGGAATGCGGTACTCGGCAACCCCATGGCGGCGACGGCGGAGCGGCCGTACGGCGAACCGTGGGTGGCCGTCGAGGCGATCAAGAACATCGAGACCACCAACGCGGCCGACCGCTGGACGGGCGGTTTAACGGCGACGTACAACATGACCGATTTTCTCACGCACCGGTTCCAAGTGGGCTTGGACGCTGTGAACGTGGAACAACAGATGTGGAGGCCGTGGGGCTTCGAGTACACGTTCGTGCCGGCGGGCGAGAAGGATCTCGGTTACAGCCGGACGCGGAACTACACCGTGGACTATCTCGGCACGCTCGACCTGACGCAGGCCGGCGTGGTGGGCCGTGGCTCGCTCGCCAACTTCGACGTGAACGTGTCGTTCGGTTTCCAGGGCAACTGGGAGTCCGAGCGGCGGAACATGGCGATCGGCCGCGACTTCGCGGGCCCGGGCGTCAGTACGGTCTCCGCGGCTACGGTCACCGAGGCGAGTGAGGCGTTCAACGAGGAGATTCAGCTGGGCGGTTTCGGTCAGGCGCGTGTCGGCTACGCTGACAAGCTGTTCCTCACTTTGGGCGGGCGCGTCGACGGCAACAGCGCCTTCGGCGACAACTTCGGGGCGCAGTTCTACCCGAACGTGCAGCTGTCCTATGCGATGTCTGAAGAGAGTTTCCTGCCGGAGTTCCTGAGTAACCTGCGCGTCCGAGGTGCGGTCGGCCAGGCCGGCAAGGCGCCGGGTGCGTTCGACAAATTTCTGACGTTCGAGCCGTTTACGGCGCTCGAGGACGAGTCGGCGATCCGCGTCGATGCGGCGGGCAATCAGGACCTGCGCCCGGAGCGGACAACGGAGTACGAAGTCGGGATCGAGGCGGGCCTCTTCAATGACCGCGTCGGGTTCGACGTCAGCTACTATCGTACCGTGACGAAGGACGCGTTGGTCGACCTCGATGACCCGCCAAGCGCAGCTTTCTACGGCACTGGCAATGGTGATGAACCTCAAATCAACATCGGTGAGGTACAGAACCGGGGTTGGGAAGTCGCGCTGCGTTTGACGCCGGTCGAGTCCAACGCGCTGCGCTGGCAGACCGACATCACGTTCGACAACAACGAGAACGAGATCACGGACCTCGGCATGGACGCCGACACAGCTGTACGGCGGCTGGGCGACCTACGCCTGGGCTACACGGTCGCGGGGCGATGGGCGCGAAAGATGACGGGATACGATGCTGAGACGCGAACACACACGCGGACGGACACGACCGTTTATTGGGGCCCGCTGCTACCGACGCACAACCTGTCGTGGGGCAATACTCTGACATTCGGGAGTTTCCGCTTCCATACGTTGATCTCCGGCGAGAAGGGCGCCGTGTTCAACAACAGCGATCGGCCGTTCCGGGTCAATCAGCGCGGTGGCGACGAATACCTGAGCACGCTGGATGCCGATGGGAACGCGACTGCGAGCACGGACTCGATCATCAACTTCTACGAGTTGCTCGGTTCGAACGACGAACGCGACAACATCCGGATACGCGAGGTCTCCCTCACCTATAGCATTCCGGCTTCGGTCTCGGACCGGCTCGGCCTGGGCCGCACGACACTGACCCTGGCGGGCAAGAACCTGCACTGGTGGGACGATTGCCACTGTATGGACCCGAACATGAACTACCTGGGCGGCAATTCGTTCAGCCAGGGCTCTGGCTTCCTCGCACAGCCGCAGCCCCGTCAGTTCTTGATGACCTTCCGGACGGAGTTCTGAGCATGCCACGGATTGCAAGCCATATTCGTGTGACGGTTCCCGTCGCCTGCGCGTTGATCACCGCAATGGCCGGTTGCGGTGATCTGCTGGAGGTCAGCGATCCCAGCCGCTTCGTCGATGAAGACCTCGATAACCCGCAGGCGTTCGACGCGCTCGCGAACGGGCCAGAGGGTCGACTTCAGCAGATGTACTCGCTTCACGTGATCCATACCGGCCTGCTCGGTGATGAGTTGTTCAGCACGGGCACGTGGGGTCAATATCGTACGATCGCGAACGGCAGCTTCGAGCCAGGAGGGGAGGCCTCTCAGGCGGAGACCCTAATGACGATCCGCACGGAGGCGCGGGAGGCTCGGGAACGCTTCGCCCGGGTTCTCGGTGATGACGCGGCGACGAGTGAATTCACGGGCCGCGTCCTGGCCGTCGAGGGGTGGACGAACCTGCTACTCGGCACGTTGAGCTGCGAGACCGTGCTGGAACCGTTCGGCCCGGCCGTCTCAGACATGGAGGCGTACGCCGCGGCGATCCCCACGCTCACGGAGGCCATGACCGTTCTACAGGCCGCTGACGAGCCGGACTATCACGACTTTGCCCTTGCGGGCCGCGCGCGCGCGCACCTGATGATCGGCAACCTCGACGAGGCGTTGGCGGATGCTCGAGCGGTCCCGGACGGCTTCGTCTACGAGGCGATCTTCACCGAGCAAGGCGCGGCCAATTCCGTGGTGACCTTGATCACGTTCACCGAGAACAAGGCCGCCGGCATACGCGAGATGTGGTGGCCGCAGGTCGATACCACGGGAGCCGAGGACGTGTTTCTGGATGCATACACGGGTGAGGTCGATCCGCGCGTCGAGATCGTGCACCGCCACACGAACCGGCTGGGTGTGGATGGATTCTCGAAGCACTACAGCCAGTTCAAGTACCAAGCACGGTCGGACAACATCGCCATGGCGTCCAAGGACGAGATGCGGCTGATCGAAGCCGAAGTGCTCATGCGGCAGGGTGATCTGCCAGGCGCCATGGCGATTCTTAATGACCTGCGCGCGAAGGCGGGTCTTTCTGCCCTGCCAAATCCGGGAACCGAAGAGGGCGTCCGCGACGTGCTGCTCAACGAGCGGTTCGCGGAGCTGTTCATGGAGGGCCATCGCGCGAACGATCTGTATCGCTTCGATTTAATCAGCGAGCGGCTCGGGCCGGATCGCGCAATGAAATTCGCGCTGCCCGACGATGAGGCGATCCTGAATCCGAACGTGTCAGAGCCGCGTAGCTGCCCGGAGCGCTCATAGAATGTCGCACCTGAGCCGCCGCGATTTTCTATGGTTCGCTGGTGGCGGTGCCCTGGCGCTGGGCACGACATCGGCGAGCTGCGGCGGCGAAACCGGTTCGGTCGAGCCCGATTCGGAATGGGGTTCGATCGATGGCGCGGTGACCGATATGAATGGCGATCCGCGCGGCATCGGTCAGATCTACTTCCTCAGGAAGAGCGGCCTCCTCGATGGACGCTTCGAAATCGTGGATTCGGACGGTCGTTTCCATTTTTCGAACGTCGAGCCGGGCGAATATCAGCTTCGATTCCACGCGCCGCGCCTGGCGCGGGTGCCACCGGACGTTCCGCACCCCATCCACGTTCGAGTCGACCCGGGCCGCGTCACCGATGTCGTCATCCGTATCGAGCTCGGCGTCTACAATGAGAGCATGATCGAGATCTATGCGGGCGACGACTTCTTTCAGGAGCAACCCGTAGGGAAGCCGAACCAGCAGGTCACCGTTCGACTCGGTACCGTGATCTGTTGGTACAACGTCGGCACCTATGATCACATCGTGGTGGGCGGAGCCTGGGCAGCTCGCCGAACCTGCGGCCGAGCGATTCGTTCATCTGGAAGGCCGACGTACTCGGTTTCCTGCCGTACGAGTGCAGCTATCATCTACCCCAAATGCGCTCCTCCTTGCTCGTCGTAGACGAGTGACCAACGCCAACCCGTCGAAGAGGATGCGATCGTGAACCAGTCATTGCTTGGCGGCAACAAGCCGGGATGTGTGGGTGTGGCGCTGCTCGCACTGGCGATTGCGACGGGTGCCACTGCGCAGGCTCCTACAGTCGACTACCAGCGGGCGGAGCGGTTCCTGAACTGGAACACGACCGACCTGATCGCCGGAGACCAGATCAACCCGGAGTGGATGCCTGATGGCAACCGGTTCTGGTATCGGAACAAGACCGGCTCGGGCTCCGAGTTCGTCATGGTCGACCCCGAGCGCAGCACCAAGGAGCTTGTCTTCGACCACGTGCGGCTCGCCGCGGCCATGACGCTCGCGGCGGACACGGCCTTCGAACCGCACAAGCTGCCATTCAGGGAGTTCGAATTCAAGGATGGCGAGCGAGCCATCGAGTTCAACGCGATCAAGAAACGCTTCGGATGCACGATCACGGACTATGTCTGTACGGTGGGTGATACGCTCGTGGACCGCGACGCGTACGTGGCGTCGCCGGACTCGACGCTCGAGGTCTTCTACAGGGACTACAATCTGTGGCTGCGGCCGTTCGGCGGCGGCGACTCGACACAGCTCACGACCGACGGTGAGAAGTGGTGGTCGTACGGAGCGTCGGAGAAGCGGCCGAGCCAGCTGATGCGGAACGACAGCTCGATGCCGCGGCCGAATGTTCGCTGGTCGCCGGACTCGAAGAAGCTGGCGGTGAACCGCCAGGATTATCGCAACGTCGAGCACATGCACTACATCTCGTACACCCCGCAGCGGCCACGGCACTTCTCGCAGCCGTACGCGCTGCCGGGCGACTCGGTCGTGCCGGTGCCGGGCATCCACATCTTCGATGTCGAGACGAAGCGAAACCTGCCGCTCGAAATCTTCCCTGTGCCGAGCCAGCTCCGATTGGGATCATCACCGGTCGACTCGGCGTGGAGCGCGGACTCGAAGAAGTTTCGGTTCTTCTACCTCACACGCGCATCGAAGAGCATGTACCTTGCCGAGGCGGATGTGGAGACGGGCGGGGTGCGTGTGCTAGCAAAGGACTCGAGCAAGACGTGGGTCGAAACCAACCCACGGGGCCGCGCGAGCTACCTGGTGACCGCCGACGGGCAGGATGTGATCTGGTGGTCCGAGCGGGACGGTTGGCCCCACCTCTGGCGATTGGATGGCACGGCCGGTATCACCACGACCGTGACGGTCGACTCCGACGCTGAAGATGGCGGCGAGAATGGCGACGACAATAACGTCGATACGCCGATTGGCGGCGGCAATGACGCCGGCGCGGCGGGCTTGCGGGTCGAAACGAACGGCGAGGTCAGGGTCAAGAATCAGATCACGTCGGGCGCGTGGTCCGCGGGTGACGTGCTGCACGTCGATCAGGAGAAGCAGCAGATCTATTTCACGGGTCGCGGCCGCGAACAAGACCGTTTGTTGTACTACGCGCACCTCTATCGCGTCGACTTCGACGGCTCGAGCCTAACCCTCCTCACACCGGAGGACGCCAACCACAACGTCCGCTTCTCGCCAAGCGGGAAGTACGTTGTCGACACGTACTCGAAGATCGATGCGCCGCCCGTCACTGTGCTTCGCTCGGCGTCCGGCCGCGTGATCCGCACGCTCGAGACCGCCGACATCTCCCGGCTCGAGGCGATCGGCTGGAAGCCGGCCGAGGTGTTCACGGTGAAGGCGAGAGACAACGTCACCGACCTCTACGGTCTGATGTGGCTCCCTTCGAACCTCGACCCGACAAAGAAGTACCCGGTCATCGAGTACATCTACCCTGGCCCCCAGGTGGGGAGTGTAGGTCAATGGGCATTCCAGAGTGGCAATGAGCACAAGGCGCTCGCCGAGCTGGGCTTCGTCGTGATCCAGCTCGACCACCTGGGCACTCCCCTGCGCTCGAAGGCGTTCCACGACAACTACTATGGCGATTTCGGCGACCACGGCCTGCCTGACCACATTCATGGTCTCAAGCAACTGGCGGCGCGATATCCGTTCATCGACCTGAACCGGGTCGGCATCTGGGGCCACTCGGGGGGCGGCTTCGCCTCGACGGCCGCGGTCCTGCGGTATCCCGAGTTTTACAAGGTCGCCGTGTCCGGAGCCGGCAATCACGACAACCGCAGCTACAACATCTACTGGGCCGAAAAGTACCAGGGCCTGCTGAAGCGCGATTCGACCACGAAGAAAGACAACTTCGAGGCTTCCGCCAACAAGACGATGGCAGAGAACCTCCAGGGCAAGCTGCTGCTGATGCACGGCGACATGGATGACAACGTGCACCCCGCGAACACGATTCAGCTGGTCAACGAGCTGATCGAGGCGAACCGCGACTTCGACATGATCATCGCGCCCGACCGCGCGCACGGCCTCAACGAACCGTACTTCATTCGCCGGCGCTGGGATTACTTCGTGCGCCATCTGATGGGCGCCGAGCCGCCGAAGAACTACGAGATCGTACGTCCGCCGGGGAGTGGCGGAGGGCCGAACTCCAACGAGAACGGATCGCGCCTGGAGGCCAGAGTCAGTGCGAGCGGGACGGCGGTGCTCTACAAATGATGAATGATGAAACATGAATGATGAATGATCAATGGCGGTGCCAGCTCGCCGCCCAGTTGTTTCGCATTCATCATTTCGCATTCATCATTTCTGTTTCGACAGCTCCTGCTCGCGCAGCTCGCGGCGCAGCAGCTTGAGTGCGCTGCTGCGAGGCAGCTCGTCGCGGAACTCGATCGCGCGAGGGATCTTGTACGCTGCGAGCTGACTGCGGCAGTACTCGACCAGTTCGTCGGCCGTCGCCGCTGCGCCGGGCTTGAGCACGACGAACGACTTGACGATCTCGCCACGCTTCTCGTCCGGCACGCCGACGGATGCCGCCTCGAGCACGGCCTCGTGCGCGACGAGCACGTCGTCGATTTCGTCCGGATAGACGTTGTAGCCGCTGACCAGGATCACGTCCTTCTGTCGGCCGACGATGGTGAAGTAGCCGTCCTCATCCATGCGTGCGACATCACCGGTGTGGAGCCAGCCGTCACGGATCGAGGCGGCGGTGTCGTCACTGCGGTTCCAGTAGCCCTTCATCACCTGCGGTCCGCGGATGATCAGCTCCCCCTCCTCTCCCGCCGGGAGCCTGCGCTCGCCAGCCTCGAGGTCGATCGCCGCATCCGTGTTCGGGAGTGGGACGCCGATGCTCCCGGGCTTCGACACGCCCTTGAGCGGATTCACATGCGTGACAGGCGACGTTTCCGTGAGGCCGAAGCCCTCGATGATGCGGCTTCCCGTCAGGCGTTCGAATCGTTGCGCGACCTCGCGCGGCAGCGGCGCCGAGCCCGAGACGCAGATCTTCACGCTCGTCAGGTCGACCGCCGAGGCGTCGGCCCGGTTGTTGATCGCGTTGTACATCGCCGGCACACCCGGAAAGATGGTGACGCCGTGCTTCGTGATCGCCTTCATCATCATGGGGATGTCACGCGGATTCGCGATGAGCACCGACGCCGCGCCGACCGCGATGGGAACGTTCATCGAGACCGTGAGCCCGAACACGTGGAAGAACGGGAGGCAGCCGAGCCACACTTCGCGACCCTGCTCGAGCTCGGGCAGCCACGAAGCGATCTGTTGTACGTTGCACGATAGATTGCGGTGCGTCAGCATCGCGCCTTTGGACACGCCCGTCGTGCCGCCCGTATACTGGAGCATCGCCACATCGTCCATGCCGATCTTCGGTCGTGGCGGCGCCGGCCGCGCGGCGCGGATCAGCTCGCGCATCGAATAGACGCCGCGCTCCGCGGCGACCTTCGCGTAGAGCGGCGGCTTCGCCATGCGCAGCTTGAGCGGCGCCAGCAGATTCAGCGGGAATCGCAGGTAGTCCGGGATGGAGGCGATGACATACGCTCGCACGGGCAACCGCTGGCGAATGGCGCGTACGCGCTGGTCGAACAGGAAATCCGCAATGACGGCGACCTCGCACCCCGCGTCGTTCCATTGATGTTTGATCTCGCGCTCGACATAGAGCGGGTTCGTCATGACCGCCTGGCCGCCGAGCGAGAGCGTCGCGAAATACGCGATCACCGTCTGCGGGAGGTTCGGCAACTGGATCGCGACGCGCGTGTCCTTGCCCACGCCGAGCTCCGCCAGCGCCGCGGCGAAACGGTCGACGTGATCGGCGAGCTCGCGGTACGAGAGCCGCGAGTTCATGAATATCAGCGCGGTGGCATCGCCGGCGCGGGCCGCCGTCTCCTCGAGGAAGGCAGGCACTGTGACCTCGCGGAACTCGAGCTCGCGAGGAACGTCGTCATCATAAAACCGATACCAGGGCCGTTCTTGCATCAAGACCTCACCGGTCGCGAGTTGACTCCATTATGCGCGCCGACAACGTCACGACGCCACCCAACTGCTCCCCGCCCCAGGTTGCAGGTTGCAGGTTGCAGGTTGCGAGCTGCGAGTTGCGGGTAGGGCCCCGACGTTGTGGCTTGGCCGACTCGTCGACATACCGTCCGACAAGGCGATGAGACCATGGCGTTCCATCTCGGCTCGACCGTGCTGTTGCTTGTCGGGCGCGGTCACACGCTCGATCCCGCGATCACCCCTGGCACCGAGGTCCATGTCGGGCAGCCGATCACTCGGCTGTCCTAGTAAAATTTCTTGTTGCGTCTGCGAAGCTTCGTATTCATTTTGTTGCGCAACACGGAGAGGTGGCATCGCTAACCGCACTCTTCAGCAAACCCTTTAAGGGGGGACCTCCATGGCAAAGGCGAAGAAGTCCGGCAGCACAAAGAAGGCCACGGCGAGAGTGTCGATGGCGAGGAAGTCGGCGAAGAAGGCTGCGAAGAAGACAGCCAAGAAGTCGACGCGGAGGCCGGTCGCGAAGGCCGCGAAGAAGACGGCCAGGAAGGCTGCGAAGAAGGCGGTGAGAAAGACGGCGAAGAAGGCGACCAAGAAGGCGACCAAGAAGGCGACCAAGAAGGCGGCGAAGAAGACGACGAAGAAGACGACGAAGAAGACGACGAAGAAAGCTGCCAAGAAGACCGCGAAGAAGGCGAAGAAGGCGCGGGCGAAGCGGACGCCGAGCGCGGCGTTCATGAGAGCGATGACGCCGGACGCGGAGCTGGCCGCCGTGGTGGGCAGCAAGCCGCTGCCGCGAACCGAAGTGACGAAGAAAGTCTGGGAGTACGTTCGGAAGAACAATCTCCAGGACGCGGTCGAGCGCCGGATGATCAACGCCGACGACAACCTCCGGAAGGTGTTCGACGGGCGGTCACGCGTCTCGATGTTCGAGATGACGAAGTACGTGAACAACCACCTGTCGTAGACATCATCAGAATCGATCGCCCGACCGGGGTACGCGCCTTGTCGGGCGTACCCCGGTCGGGATAAATGAAGCGAGAGTGGCTCGAGCAAGGAGCCGAGCTCGAGGCGAAGCTCGGCCGTGGCCGTGTCGAGCGGGACGTGGTGCTCGCGCCGTACACGACATTCCGTATCGGCGGGCCGGCCGACCTCTTCGTCCGTGCACGCACGGCCGATGAGCTGATCGCCGCACTGGGCGCCGCCCGCGAGCTCGGCGTTCCTCATTTTCTGCTCGGCGCTGGTGCGAACATCCTGGTCGCGGACCGCGGCTTTCGCGGCGTCGTCATCCGCTGCGAGGTGGGCGGCATCGAGATGCTCGATGGCCCGCGGGTCCGTGCCGGCGCGGGCGTCCTCACGTTCCACGACCTGATCGAAGAGACTGTCTCGCACGGGCTCGGTG
>JBOHRM010000293.1:0-4971 GCA_050732715.1 Longimicrobiales bacterium | reverse complement strand
GTGCGGTTATGGCGAGGTCATCTCATCGAGCTTCGACCACCCTGCGGACCGTCACGTCAGCGTGGCGGAGATAACGCTCGAGCGGGCGCGTCGTCGCGTCGAGCTGGGTGAGGATGTGGTGATCATCCTCGACTCGATCACGCGGTTGGCACGCGCGTACAACACGAACGAGCGGGGCACGGGCCGCACATTGTCCGGCGGGCTGGATGCGAGCTCACTCGACAAGCCAAAGCGGTTCCTCGGCAGCGCACGCAAAATCGACCCGGCGCAGGGCGCCGGCTCGCTCACGATCATCGCGACGGCGTTGATCGATACCGGTTCGCGGATGGACGAGGTCATCTTCGAGGAGTTCAAGGGCACGGGCAACAGCGAGCTCGTGCTGAGCCGCCAGCTCGCGGACCGGCGCGTCTACCCGGCGATCGACCTCAATGCGAGCTCCACGCGCCGCGAAGAGCTGTTGCTCGATCCCCGCGCACTGAAAGCCTCGCACGCGCTGCGCCGCCAGCTCGCGGGCGAGAACGCCGGCGACGCCATGAACCAACTGCTCGCCTACATGAAGCGCTCGGCCACCAACGCGGAACTGATCGAGAAGTTGGCGCTGACGGCGTGAAATTCGGTTCCCAGTTCGCCGGTTTCCGGTTCCCGGTTCTCAACTAGCCGGTTAAAAGGGTTTGGGTCAGTCTTCAGCTCCAATTGCATCCCGCCGCAGAGATGCATCCAAAGCGCAGCCAGCCAACCGGACAACCGGCAACCGGCTAACCGGCAACGGGCTAACCGGCTAACCGGGTAACCGGTCAAAGAACTCGGCGGCGCGGTCGCGCTGGTCCACCGAGCAGAATGCTTCGCCTTTGCGCTCGCACCCCTGCATCGCCAGCTCGACCAACGGCATGGCGACGGCGCGGATGCGGGGCTCGTCGAGCCCGATCGTGCCGGCACACACGAGCAGGCCCGGGTCGGGCGGGCCGAGCAGCTCCTCGCACGCATGGACGCTCGTCTCGTCGAGGACCATGCCGGCGAGCAGCAGGATCGGCGCGGCGAGCCAGCGGATCGGGATCGTATCGATCGACCGCACCTCGAAGTAGCCTTTCGGGCGCACCTCGGGGAACAGCGTCGACAGGTGCTCGTCGACGGCGTCGGCGGGAACGTCCGCGCGAGCCAGCCACTCCTCGAGCGACCGATGCTGCCCTTCCGCGGTCTGCATCGCGATGACCGGCGCACGCAGCGCGAACGCGGCGTACTCGTCCGCGGGGTCGTGCGTACAGCGGAACGTTCCGGTGCGGGCGACGTCGAGGAGCCGCCACATCCAGGCGCGATAGCTGGCGTGCCCGGAGTCGCCTCCGGCGTAACGTGAGGAGTTCGCGAAGACCGCGGTGAGGCACGGCGCCGCGGCGTTGAGCACGCGCCAGGTCGCGAGCGGATCGGCCGCGGCGTCGACGTTGATCTGGATCGACGCGGTCTGACGCATCATCACCGCGCCGGCGGGGCCGATGCGCGCGAGATACGCGTCCATGGCGCGGTAGCGCGGGGAATCGAGCTGGAGCGGCACGCGGTCGATGGTGTTGTGCGGGTCGATGCCAGCGCTCGTGAGCGTGATGCCGGCAGTGGCCGCGGCGGCAATGAGCGGCTCGAGCACGGCATCGAGGTCGGCGAGCAGTGCGCCGGGCGTCGGGAACGGCGGCGTCGCGTACTCGAGCTGGCCGCCGGGCTCGAACGTGACCGCGCCGCCGTGCGGCAGCACGAACCGCGGCACGCCCTTCGCCGACGTGCGCACCGTCCAACCGTTCGCGGCGGCGTGCGTGCGCAGCATCGGCATCAACCGGTCGTCGACCGACACGACGTGACACGACATCGCGTCGAGTGGGATCAGCTCGACCTCCGCACCGATCCTCGGTGTGCCGCCGTGCGTCGTGCCGCGGAACACGGAATCGCGCAGGCGCGCCGCCAGCATCGAGCGAGCGGCCGGCGGGTGAGGCGTCAAGGCTCGGGCCGTGCAGTGGCGAGGGCGTAAGTGCCGTCGTCGGTGACCCAGTGCTCGAGCGCGAGGCCCGCATCCGCGAACATCGCCTCGAGGGTCGGACGGTCGTACTTGCAGCTGATCTCGGTGCGAATCGACTCGCCGCTCTCGATGCGGACGGGATCCATGCCGGGGATGTGGATCACCTGCGGCGCGCGCGCGACGAGGTGCATCTCGATCCGGCTCTCCGCCTCGTTGTAGAATGCGCGGTGCTCGAACGCGTCCGTATCGAAGTCCGCGTCCAGCTCGCGGTTCAGCACGTGAAGGATGTTCAGGTTGAACGCGGCCGTGATGCCGCGCGAATCATTGTAGGCCGCTTCGATCACGCGTCTGTCCTTGCGCAGGTCCGCGCCGAGCAGCATCCGATCGCGGCCGGCCATCGAGTCGCGAACGCGTTGCAACAGGCGAACCGCCGTGGGCCGATCGAAGTTTCCGATGGTGCTGCCGAGAAACGCGAAAACGGCCGGGTGCGGCAGCCGCTCGGGGAGCCTGACGTCGCGCGAGATATCGGCCTCGGCGGGCACTACCTTGAGGTGCGGATAGTCTGCGCCGACGTCGGTCGCGATCTGGTCGAGGTAGCTCGGCGAGATGTCGACGGGCACGTACCACGCGCCCTCGCGCAGCGCATCGAGCAAGGTGCGCGTCTTCTCGGCGCTGCCGGGCCCGAGCTCGATGAGCACACACGGCCCGACCAACGCGAGCCACTCGCCCGCGAAGGACCCGAGCAGCTTCCGCTCCGTGCGCGTCAGGTAGTATTCGGGCAGGCGCGTGATCTCATCAAACAGCGCCGATCCGCGCGTGTCATAGAAGTACTTCGGTGACAGCGTCTTCTGCGGGCGGCGGCCGAGGCCGTCGGCAACGTCGCGCAGCATCTCCTGCCGCCCCGGTCCACTCGTGTCGAGCGACTCGGCGTCCCACGCCGGTGACCGCGTCGTGTCACGCATCACGGGCGCACCGGAATCCCGAGAAGATCTGCCGGCGAATCGGGTAATCCCAGTTGCGGAACGTGTTGCGTATCGCACCGGGCCGCGTCGCCCACGACCCGCCGCGCAGCACCTTGTGCTCCGGACCGAAGAACGGCTCCGAGTACTCGGGATACGGGAACGACTCGTAGTCCGGATAGCCGTTGAAATCACTCGACGTCCACTCCCACACGTCGCCGATCATGCCGTAGCAGCCGATCGGCGATACGTTGAGCGGGTAGGCGCCGATGGGCGCGGTCGAGAACGTGAGTTGATCCAGGTTCGCGTGCAGTGGACCGGGCTCGTCGTCGCCCCATGGGTAGTCGTGCTTCGTCTCGGACGCCGGGTCCCAAGACGCCGCTGCCTCCCACTCGATCTCGGTCGGCAGGCGTTTGCCGGCAAACCGCGCGTACGCTTCCGCCTCGTGGTAACACACGTGGCACACCGGTGTCGGCGTATCGACATCGAAGACGCGGTCCATGCAGCGGGCCCGCCAATCGTCGCCATCGCGAACCCAGTATTTCGGCGCCTCGGCGCCCGCCTCCCCGAGCCAGGCCCAGCCCGCGTCCGACCAGAGCTCACGCCGCTGGTAGCCGCCCGCGCGCATGAACGCGAGAACCTCGGCGTTTGTGACGGGTGCGACATCGATGTCGAACGGAGCGACTTCGACCGTATGCCGTGGCCGCTCGTTGTCGTACGCCGCGCGCCGGTCGAACGTCCCGGTCTCGACGCGCCCGCCCGGGAACCGGACCATGGCGCCGGGCCCGAAGGTCATGCGGGGCACCGGCACCGGCGCGGCGCGCGGCGGCGAGTACGGCGAGCCTTGCTTGAGCTGAAGCGTCTGTAGCATCGTCTCGCCGTGCTGATACTCGTGCTGAGCGACCATACGGTACACATAGCCGTCACACAGCAGCGGCGAGCCCCCGTCGAGGTCGGCGTTGCCGAGCACCTCGAACACGTTGCGACGCGCGTCGGCGAGCAGGTCGATGACCTCGCCGAGCGCCGGCAGCTCGAGCTGACCGCGCACCCGGCGCGGATTCTCGAACGGGTTGAATGTGCCTGGCATCTCACCGAACCGTACTCTGAACCTCCCCCCGCCGGGCGGAGGCGGGCCGCGCAGATTATCGATCAGCCACAGCTTCTCGAAATGGGCGATGTGGCCGAGATCCCAGAGGATCGGGCCCATCAGCGGATCGTGCTGCCGACGCAGGTCTTCTTCGGAGACGGGCGCGATCAACAGCAGGGTTCGCGCGCGCGCGTCGGCCAGCAACTCGGCCGCCGCCGGGGGTGTGAGCGCCGCTGGCATCGACCTCCATCCGGATGGCGTTGCGAGGAACGAACCGCGCAAGGTATCGGCCAGTCGGCAGGAAGGCCACCCGCGCCATCGAATCGATCGGAACGCCGGGAAGGGCGGGCGCCGGCGGGCGCGAGCGCGAGCGACGGCCCACACCCGGGTCGTCTTTCGGGCCGTTCGCCGTTGCTTGAACGCCGGCACCGCACAACGTTCAGGCGATGAGTGGACGGGTTGTCCTCGAAGCGGAGGGGGTCCGCAAGCGGTACGACCACGCGGTGGCGCTGGACGGCGCTTCGCTCACCGTGCACGCGGGCGAGTGCGTCGCGCTGGTCGGCGAGAGCGGTTCGGGCAAGACCACGCTGCTCCGCTGCTTCAACCGCATGGTCGAGCCGGATGGCGGCACGGTGCGTGTCGATGGCCGTGACGCGCGCGAGGCGGACGCGATCGCGCTGCGCCGCCGCATCGGCTACGTACAGCAGGAGGGCGGGCTACTGCCGCATTGGCGGGTGCACCGCAACGTCGCGCTCGTGCCGTGGCTGCTCGGCTCGGCGGACGCGCACCGCCGTGCCGCGGAGGCGCTCGACCTCGTCGGACTGCCCGCCGAATCGTTCGGCACGCGCTGGCCGGCCCAGCTGTCGGGCGGGCAGCGCCAGCGGGTCGCGATCGCGCGCGCGCTCGCGGCGAGGCCATCGATCGTGCTG
>JBOHRM010000292.1:0-4317 GCA_050732715.1 Longimicrobiales bacterium | reverse complement strand
TGTATAGCGCATCGAGGTCCGAGACGATCGGCCCGAGCTCGGCCCAAGACCACGGACCCACACCGCCGCTCATCCGCTCGCAGCGACGGTCCTGGTCCTCGTAGCGCAACTCGACGCGGTTGTTCGGCTCCGCGACGAAGCGGATACCCCGTTCGAGGTCGAGCGCGGGCAGCGTGCGGAGAAACTGGAACGCCTGCTCGGCGAGGTCTCGGCCCACACGGATGATCGGCACGATCTCCCAGCCTTCGGGTCGCGCAGCGGCGGCGGCCGCCAGCCCGTAGGCGATGCCGCCCCACTCCTCGACCGGCTCCGCGCGCACATCGCGCGCGTAGATCCGATCCCATACCATCGTGCCGAGCACGCCGAGCCGCGGCATCACCGGTTCCCGGTTCCCGGTTCCCCGTTGTTAGGTTGATGCGAGACCTCAACCATTGCCGAACTGGCAACCGACAACCGGTTAACCGCCAACCGACTACGCCGACGCTCAGACGACGCCGTACATCTCCTTCTTGAATACCGCCGCCGCACCGATCAAGCCCGCCGTGCCCGGCAATCTCCCGGAGACGATCTGGCACGCTTCCTCGGCCACGCGGAACGCGCGCCGGCGCACCTCCGCGCGCAGCGGCACGAACAGATGGTCGCCCGCGCGCGTGACGCCGCCCGCGATCACGACCATTTCAGGGTTCAGCAGGTTGATGATGCTGCCGACACCGGCGCCGAGGAACTTCGCCGTCTCGCGCATCACTTCGTTTGCATAGGGATCGCCGAGCACGACGGCCTCATAGACGGTCGCCGCGGTGATGTCCTCGAGCCGGCTGTTGACCAGCGCGGGGAGCAGCGACTCCGTGCCGGCTTCGATGCCTTCGATCGCGCGCGCCGCGATCGCCGGGCCCGACGCGTACGCCTCGAGGCAGCCGTAGTTGCCGCAGTTGCACTTGCGCCCCGTCGAGTCGATCGTCATGTGGCCGATCTCGCCCGCCGCGTCGCTGACGCCGTGGAAGATCTCGCCGTTCAATACGATGCCGCCACCGATGCCGGTGCCGAGCGTCAGCCCGATCAACGTGTTCACGCTGCGGCCCGCGCCGAGCCACCACTCGCCGTAGGTCGCGCAGTTGCCGTCGTTGTCGAGCGTCGCCGGCAGCCCGATGCTGTTCGAGATCAGGTCACGCAACGGGAAGTTGCGCCAGCCGAGGTTCGGTGTGTTGATGACCGTGCCGGTCTTGCGGTCGAGCGGGCCCGGCGAGCCGATGCCGATGCCCGCGAAATCAGATGCGGTGCCGCCATATCCCGACATCACCTCCTCGCGCACCTCGCCGATCAGGCCGATGATCCGGTCGACCACGAACTTCGCTCCACGATGCGCCTCCGTCACGACCCGCCGCTCCGCCAAGACCTCGCCATCCCCGCCATCCATCGGCAGCACACCGACCACAATGTTCGTGCCGCCGAGGTCCACACCGATGACCCATTTCTTCTCGTCCGGGCCCGACACGTCGCGGTCGATCACGTCGGCCGACGATTCGCGTTCACGAGCACTTCCGATACTCCGACGAGCTGTAGGCATTGCGCTCGGCCTTCGCCCTGAGGTTCGCTACGCCGCCGCGCGGCCACACGTGTAGGGTTCGAACACCCCGTGCCCCGCTACCGCGGCCTGGTCCGTTCATGCTCCGCAATGTCGCACGCTCCCGAGACTGCCGCTAGTCGGCCGCCGCGCGGGGTTGCCGAGTTGGCCCGCTGCGCGGGGGTTGTCGAGTTTCGGGTTGACGAGTTGCGGGTTCCCTTCCCCAGCCCGCCCGTGCGGTGCCGTGCTTGTCCGTTCCAACCCGCAACCCGCAACGCGCCAACCCGCCAACGCGAGCGAAGCGAGCTCACTCCCCCACCTGAAGCACGGCGAGAAACGCTTCTTGCGGGATCTCGACCGTGCCGACCTGCTTCATCCGCCGTTTACCCGCGCGCTGCTTCTCGAGCAGCTTGCGCTTGCGTGTGATGTCGCCGCCGTAGCATTTCGCCGTGACGTTCTTCCTCAGTGGACGCACAGTCTCGCGCGAGATGATCCGGCCGCCGATCGACGCCTGGAGCATGACCTCGAACAGCTGCCTCGGGATCAGCTCTTTCAGCTTTTCGACCAGCGCGCGGCCGTACTCGTACGCTTTGTCCCGATGGATGATCACGCTGAACGCATCGATCGTCTCACCGTTGACCATCACATCGAGCTTGACCAGCTCGCTCGAGCGATACTCGAGGAACTCCCAGTCGAGAGACGCATAGCCGCGCGTCGAGCCCTTGAGCCGGTCATAGAAATCGAGAACGATCTCGGCCAGCGGCAGCTCGTAGACGAATTCGACGCGCGCAGGGTCGAGGTAGTGCATCTCGACGAACGTGCCGCGGCGATCGTGACACAGCTTCTGGACATTGCCGATGTACTCGGACGGACACACGATCCGTGCACGCACGAACGGCTCCTCGATGCGGTCGATGCGCGAACGATCCGGCATCGCGCTCGGGTTCTCGACCTCGAGCCGTGTGCCATCGGTGCGTACCACGTGGTACTCGACGTTCGGAACCGTCGTCACCAGGTCGAGGTCGAACTCGCGCTCGAGGCGCTCCTGGACGATCTCCATGTGCAGCAGCCCGAGGAAGCCGCAGCGGAAACCGAAACCGAGCGCCGTCGATGTCTCGGCTTCGTAGGACAGGCTGGCGTCGTTCAGCTTGAGCTTTTCGAGCGCGTCACGCAGCTCCTCGTACGCGTCCGAGTCCGATGGATAGAGCCCGCTGAACACCATCGGCTTCACCTCACGGTAGCCGGCGAGCAGCTCGGCAGCGCGCCGGCCCGCATCGAGCACCGTGTCACCGACCCGCGTGTCGCTCACACGCTTGATGCCCGCGATCAGATAGCCGACCTCACCCGGGCCGAGCTCAGGCTGCGCATAGCGGCCCAGCCGCTGATAGCCGACCTCGTCGACCACGTACTCGCTCGCGCTCGCGCCGAACGTGATGCGCATCGCCGCACGGACGCGGCCGTCGACCACGCGGATCAGCGGGACCGCGCCCTGATACCGGTCGTAATACGTGTCGAAGATCAACGCGCGGAGCGGCGCATCCGCGTCCCCGGACGGCGGCGGCACGCGCCGCACGATCGTCTCGAGCAGCGCATCGACGCCAACGCCCTCCTTCGCCGAGACCAGCAGGACCTCCTCGGGCTCGACACCGATCAGCTCGACCAGCTCGTCCCTGCGCCGCTCCGGCTCCGCACCCGGCAGGTCGATCTTGTTCAACACGGGGATGATTTCGAGCCCCGCGTCGAGCGCCAGAAACAGATTCGACAGCGTCTGCGCCTGCACGCCCTGGCTCGCATCGACCACGACGACTGCGCCCTCGCACGCCGCGAGAGACCGCGACACCTCATACGTGAAATCGACATGCCCGGGCGTGTCGATCAGATTGAGCTGATACGTATCCCCGTCGCCCGTCGTGTATTGCATGCGAACCGCGTGCAGCTTGATCGTGATGCCGCGCTCGCGCTCGAGATCGAGGCTGTCCAGCACCTGCGCCTCCATCTCGCGCTGCGTCAGCGTGCCCGTCCTCTCGAGCAGCCGGTCCGCGAGCGTCGACTTGCCATGGTCGATATGCGCGACTATGCAGAAGTTCCGGATATGGTCGAGACGCACTTCGTGATGGGTTCCGAGTTTCGAGTTCCGGGTTACGGGTTACCGGTTCCGGGCTACGGGTTCCGCGTGTGGGTTCACACGCGATTCGACATAGCCGTCAACGATAACCGATCCAGACACCGAATAGAAGCGGCACGTATCATTGCGCCGGAACCGCGGCCGTGGGCGAGCGCCGGCGGCCGCGGCCGATTCGTTCTACTGGTCGGATCCGGCCGCGACGCGCACATTATCGGCCTAGGCGATGACCCGAACACTGAGAGGCTGACGATGCGCCGTGTGTGCGCCATGTGCGGCTTGGCCGCGCTCCTTGTTCTGACCGCGCCGCTCGCAGCGCAGCCCGGGCGCGGCGGCGACGGATCGGTCGTGACGATCGGCGCGGGCGAAGCGTGTCCGCCGGGGACGACGGAGATCCGGCCGCGCCGCTGCATGGCGCCCGAATCTCCGCCACCGAGCATCCTGGACTATCGGCCGCGGTCGACGCTCGTGACGCCCGAGCACCCGGTGCCGCGTGCGAAGTTCCCGGCCATCGATTTCCACGGCCATGCGCGCGACCTCACGTCGCCCGAAGGGCTCGATCAGCTCGGCGCCGCGCTCGATGACCTGAACGTGCGCGTGATGGTCGCGGCGAACAATCTCACAGGCGAGAGGC
>JBOHRM010000291.1:0-3687 GCA_050732715.1 Longimicrobiales bacterium | reverse complement strand
CTGCGTTCCTGCTCGGTTGGACGTTCCTGCTCGTCATCAGCACCGGCGCACTGGCGACGCTTGCCGTGGCGTTCACCGCGTACGTCGACCGCCTCGTGCCGCTCTCCGCAACGGCCGAGCGGCTCGTCCCCGTCGGCATGATCGCGCTGCTCGCGGCGATCAACATCCGCGGCGTCCGCGAGAGCGTGGCCGTCGGCAACGTCGGCACGGCCATCAAGGCCGGCGCGATCCTCATCATGAGCGCCGCGTTCCTCGCGGCGGGCGATGGCTTCGCGTCCTCGAGCGACCGCCTGTGGCCCCAGCATCTCTCGCTCGGCCTGCTCTCCGGTGTGGGCGTGGCCATGATCGGCGTGTTGTGGGCGTACGAGGGCTGGCAGTACGTCACGTTCTCGGCGGGCGAGACGAAAGATCCCGCGCGCAACTTCCCACTCGGCATCGGCATCGGCACGGCGCTGATCGTGGCCATCTACCTCTTCGCGAACATCGGCTACCTCGCCGTGCTCGGTCCCGACGGCGTCGCGAGCTCGCAGGCCGTGGCGGCCGATGCCGCGCGGCGCGCGTTCGGCGCCATCGCCGAAAAGCTCATCGCGCTCGCCATCACCGTCTCGATGTTCAGCGCCGCGAACGCCGTCGTACTAACCGCGCCGCGCATCTACTACCGCATGGGACGCGACGGCGTGTTCTTTCGCGGGCTCGGCGAGGTGAGCCCGCGGTTCCGTACGCCGATCACCGCGATCGGCGTGAGCGCCGTGTGGGCGATGATTCTGGCCGCGACGGGGACGTTCGAGCAGCTGCTGACGTACGTGGTGTTCGCGGGCTGGATTTTCTACGCGCTCGGCGCCGCGAGCGTCTTCGTGCTGCGCCGTCGCCAGCCCGACGCGCCGCGCCCGTTCCGCGTGCCCGGCTATCCCGTCACGCCACTCCTGTTCGTCGCGGCTTCGCTCGCGATCGTCGTGAACACACTGTTCGCCCAGCCCGTCCAGGCGCTGCTCGGCCTCGGCATCGTTCTCCTCGGCACGCCCGTCTACCTGATCTGGCGTAGTCGTTAGCGCCCGATCGAGCGGCGCCGGGCCGCGCCACCCCGCTCAGCCGGCGATCACCTAGCGATCAGCCCGTCCGTCCTGGCGGGCGTCGAATCTCGCAACATACGGTTGGCCAAACAGATACGGGCTGATCGCGCGAGACCGTCAAAACCTGGACTCACCGCGCTGTAGGTCTAGATTGTGGCCCGGCGCTCCGACTCGACGCTGCCGCGCGTCACGCCACCGCCGGTTCATGCGCCCAGTGCCACGCCTCGGACAGGCCGCTCGGGAGCGAACCATCAAGCTCATCAGGAGGCAGACGATGTCGTCCCAGCAGCCCGGTCAGATGCCCGCCGACCCCACCGCGCGCCCACAGCATTCGAGTGGCGGCCGTGAAGGGAGCACGAGTCTCGACATGCCTGCGTCGTTGTTGAAGCGTGTCGCCGAAGCCGCGGCGGGATTACGCGACGGGCGCCGCGTCTGGTTCGTCGCCCAACGCGAGTTCCCGCACGCGCTCGAGGCGTTTCATGATGAGGGTCAGGCCGACGCAGCGGTGGAGACGAGCGACGGCAGACGGGTGAAGGTCGGGCCGTGCCTGACACCGGACGATCGGGCCGGTAGGAAGCGAGTCGAGTGGATCAAGGTCAAGCTCGAAGGCAGCGAAAAGCCGGTCGAGCTCGATCCCGAGAAGGTGGATGCCCTGTTCTTCTCTCGCTCCGCGCTGGACAAGTTCTTCTACCCGTACTACACGGCGCTGTACGGCCCCGAAGAGGCTGCCAGGATGTGCAAGCGCTACGAGAATGCCGCCATGATATGCCACAGGCCCATGAGCGAGCCGTGCGAGGAGAACGGCGATACGACTTGATCGCGTCGCGACTCGGATCGGTCGCCTGCCTGCGCGGCGCCGGCGAGTTGCAGCACGCCATTGAGGGATCAATTGGGGGTAGTATCCCGGACGATCTCCAGGAAACGTGGGTCGGCGTGAAGAGGTTTGATTTGAACGCTGCTCTTCACGTACTCGCGATACATGGGATTCTGCGTGACATAATCGCGGATTGCGCGGAGAGCGTGGGCCGTGTCGCCGAGCATGAGCAGCAGGGACGCTTCGTCCAAGCCGAAAGGTCGCGCGAGCCGCTCCGGATTCTGCTCGACTTTTCGGCGAATTTGCTCGAGGCTGTCCCGCGCGCTTTCGTGCAGTCCCGCCTGGGCGAGCACAGCCGCGTAAAGGATGCGTCGAAAAAGGTGAGTGTATTGCGCTTGCTGATCCGAAGGCGGCGGGTCGAGCTGAGACCAAGCGCGCACCAACACTCCCGCAGAATCGGGCGACATCTGTGCTCCGCCGTAGGCGGCGATCAGCAACTGGCATTGCAGGAATCGCCAATCCTCAGGGTAATCGACCTGGCCCGCCAGGCAATGATCCCGGGCGCCACTGATGTCGTAAAGGTCCATTGACGTCGAATAGAGACGGTACTGGATATCAGGCCCATCGCGGAGAAAGGCGTCCTGCCGAAGGGCATTGTTCGCATAATACCGGGCCTCTCTGGGATTGCCAGCGAACTGGAGCAGTATGCTCAATCGGTTGCTCGCGCCGGCAAGCGTCGGATCTCGGCTGACGGCGATGCGAAGGTCGTACTCTGCGGAATCCCGTAGCGCGAGATATCGCGGGTCCGGCTGGTTCACCTGCGCCAATTGGAGCCGCAATGTCCCGCGCAGCTCATACGCGCGCGCATCGTTGAAGCCACGGCTGAACAGCTCGTCGACGACTGCGAGACCGTTGCGAATCTCTCGATTGTAGGCCGCGGTATCATAGGCGCCGGCCAATTTGGCGCGGCCGAGCGCGAGCCACCCGCGCAGCCGCGTCGGCTCGGCCCAGCTCGAATCGATCCGCTCGGCGCGGCGCAGGTATTCCTCGGCAGCGTCCAGCTCGTGCTTGGCGCCGCGCTTGCGCTCGTGCAGAATCGGGAGTTCGGCCAGCCAGATCTCTTCACCACGCTCAATCGCGCGGCGAACCAGCTCCCACGCCTCCGGCTTGCCGGCACGGGTGAGGCGCCGGATCGAGACCTCGCGGCCTATGCGGTCGCGCAGGATGCGCGCGACGCGGCGCGCGAGATCGTCGTGCAGCTCGAACAGCTCGCCCATCGGACGCTGCAACGTGGCGCTCTCGAGCAGGCTCCCCGTGGCGCCTTCCACGAGGTGCACGGTCAGGCGAAGCTGGTCACCGGAGTGCTGGACGCTGCCCGCGACGATGCTGCCGGCGCGCAGCGTCGCAGCGATCTGCTGCGGCGGCACGATCGAGTCGACGAACGGTTTCACGCCGTCCCGTGACACGACGCTGAGCGCCTCGACGTGGTCGAGCTCGGTGATGAGCGCCTCCGTGAGGCCGCTCGCGATGTGGCCCACGTCATGCGCTTCGCTGAGGTCCTCGAAGTAGAGCACGGCGATCCTCGACGGGTCGTAACCCGCCGGATCGATCGGTACCGTCAGCGATTGCGGACTCGGCGTACGGTCGGTGAGCCGCGCCGCGGCGATCGCGATCGCGATGACCCCGAGCCCGGCGATGATCGCGCGGCGCCACGGTTTACGAAGCGTCGAGGGTCGCCACGCCGCGGTCACGAAATCACGCCAGCGGGCCGGCCGGGCCCGGGGCAGCGCCGCGCTCACGGAC
>JBOHRM010000290.1:0-1508 GCA_050732715.1 Longimicrobiales bacterium | reverse complement strand
TTGTCGATCTTCCAGTGGTCGCCGTCCTCGATGTAGTAGCTCACGTACGTCTGCGGGTGAGTGAGGAGGGTGGGTTTCCCGTCCGCGTCAGTCCTGCCGTACGGCGCCTCATACGCGGATTTGAGGACGTTATAGGAGATCGTGGGGTTCTCGTAGAATGCCCTGAACGCGTTGAAGATCTGGTAGCCGAACGCGCCGCGCATGTTGACACTCAGGTCGAAGCTCCCGATCCGGGCCTGGTTGTTCCACGCCAGAGTGTGCTTCGGGACGCCGTTCCCCAGAACGCGGCGATCGCCGCCCGTCGCGTCGTTGACCGAGATGCGCTCGCCATCCCCGTCGAGGATGATCCACTCCCCGTTCTCGTCGAGGTCCACCGACTCCCAGCCGTAGAAGTTGCCGATCGCGTCACCCACGCACACCTGGTGCGTCGACTGCTGGATCGGCTCGCCCGTGCCGCCCGTGTTAAAGCAATCATTCGCGACGTACACTTCGTCGGAGAGGCTGACCAGCTGATTCGTGTTCGTGGATCCGTTGATGCTCGTGGTCCAGCTCAGGCCGCTCGAGCGGTAGACATCGTAGCTCAGGATCGCCTCGACGCCGCGGTTCTTCATGTGGCCGACATTCGCCTGAATATCGCCGACGGGGAATGGTGGGGACGGGACGTCGTACTCGTATAGCATGTCCCGCGTATTGCGCTCGTAGACGTCCACGCTGCCGTAGATCCGATTGCTGAACAGCGCGAAGTCGAGCCCGAGGTTGATCTCTTCCTTGCGCTCCCAGCGGAGATCGGGATTGTCGTTGCGCGACGGCTCGAGCGTCTGGACCCACCGGCCGTTGCTCGGGAATCGGTCATTGAGGTTGCTGAACGAGAAACTCGCGAGCGACCCGAAATTCGAGCTCGGCGCGATCCCGGTGACACCATAGCCAACACGCAGCTTCAAGTCATCGATGAAGGAGGCGCCACCCATGAACGACTCTTCGCTGAGCCTCCAGCCAGCCGAAACCGCGGGAAACCAACCCCACTTGTGATTCTCGCCGAATCGGGAGTCTCCCTCACGGCGCAGGCTTGCCGACAGGAGATATCGATTGTTCCAGTCGTAGTTCAAGCGGGCGAAGAATCCAATGATCTTCCGCTCCTCGAAGTTGCTGTTGATGTCGGCTTCCCCATCCGGCAACGCGCCACCGTCTTCCAGCGCGTGCCACGCATACTGGTCCGTTGGGAATCGGGAGTTCTCCACTCGAAAGTCCTCTTCCGTGAAGTCCTGGTAGTCGTAACCTCCCTCGATCGACGCGCTGTGATCGCCGAAGATGCGGTTGTAGTTGCCGGTCAACTGGAAGAGACGATCCACGTCGGAGCTGGTTTCACGCGACGCCTCCGCGTTCGTGCCCTCGATCGAGTTGAAGGTTTCCGCCCTACCCTCCAGCGACGACGACCTCGTGGTGCCGGTCAAAAGCGAGAAGCGAAGGTTGTCGATCGGCATCAGAGTCACGGTGCCGTGCAGGCGAGT
>JBOHRM010000289.1:0-1846 GCA_050732715.1 Longimicrobiales bacterium | reverse complement strand
AGCAGAGAGATACGGCGAGCTGGATTGACGGGTTTTTGAAGTAGGAGCGCGATCATGGGACGACCGCGGCGGCGATCGTGCTCCCGGTCATCGCGTTAGCCGCAGCCACCCTGCCGGCGCGCCGCGCAGCCGGCATCAATCGAATGAAGCCACTCGGCCTCCGTCGCATTGACATGGACTTCCGATCAACACAATATATCAACATGAAGGCTATACAGATCATGATGGACGAGGAGTTGCTGAAACGACTCGATGCAACCCCGGAAGTCCGCAAAAATGGGCGCTCGGAAGTGCTGCGACGTGCCGCGGCCGAATATCTCGCGCGGCGGCGGCAGTGGGAAATCCGGGAACGCTACCGTAAGGCTTACAAGACCGACCTCGGGCTGGACGACGAGTTCGCTGGCTGGGAGGAACAGGGGACTTGGCCAGACGAGTGAATCGCGGCGAGATATGGCTCTACACCTTCAACCCGCCGGATAAACGACGCCCCGTTCTGGTTCTCACGCGCCAGGACGTCATCCAGCTCCTCCACACGGTTATGGTGGCGCCGATCACGTCGACCATCCGTGGTGCTCCGAGCGAAGTCGAAGTAGGGATCGACGAAGGACTGAAGGGTCGGTCTGCCATCAACCTCGACCACGTCCAAACGGTAGAACGACGCCGCTTGCAGCGCTACATCGGGAGCGTGTCACCCGAGACGATGAAACGGGTCTGCGCGGCGCTGGCGGTCGCAACGGGCTGCGGCTCGTGACTTAGCTTCGGTCGGCGTCTCCGCCGCCGACACCGCGCGCCCTATCCGGGCGCACCGAGCATCTCGTCGTTCTCGCCTCTTGCACAGCTCCCGGCGCGAACCTTATTTTGTAAGTATGGGACGCGTTGGACTCGGTGAGTTCGAGCACGTCGTGATGCTCGCGATCATGCGGCTCGAGGGTGATGCGTACGCGCCGGCGATCCTGGGCGAGATCGAGGCGTGCACGGGCCGGGCTGCGAGCCGCGGGTCGATCTACATCACGCTCGACCGGCTCGAGGAAAAGGGATTGATCCGCTCGTCGCTGGCGGTGGGTCCGCCGGCGCGCGGTGGACGGCCGCGGCGGTATCTCGAGCTGACCCCGGCCGGCCTGGCTGCGCTGCGCGAGTCGCGGGAGGCGCTGCTCAGTTTATGGAGCGGCCTCGAGCGGAGGTTGCGACGTGCCTAGGCGTAGGCGTCGTTTGGGGGGTGGCCGCGAGGGCGGCGGCGTTGCGGGGTCGGCGGAGCAGGACCCGGCCGCACGGAGCGAGCGGCGGGCGGGTGTCCGGAAAGCATTCGCGCCGGGCGCTGACACCTACCGGCCTCCCGCTCCACCGGGAGGAACTCGGCCCGCGGCACCATACGCGGCCGCCGGCATTGCGACGATCGCCGTCTGGGCGCTCTACGCCTGGACGCTCGCGCCGACCACGCAGTTCTGGGATACGAGCGAGTATATCGCGACGGCGCGCATCCTCGGCATCCCGCACCCGCCCGGCAACCCGCTCTTCGTCGTGCTCGCCCGCGCCTGGGACCTGCTGCTCGAGCCCACGGGTCTCTCCGTCGCCGTGCGCATCAATCTCTTCAGCGCCACCATGAGCGCCCTGGCGCACGGCTTCTGGTTCCTGCTCGCGCACCGCATCCTCTCCTTCTTCTCGTCGAGCGGCGTCTTCCGCCTGACCGGCGCCGCCGCGGCCACGCTGCTCAGCGCCACTGCGTTCACCGTATGGAACCAGTCCAACGTCAACGAGAAGGTTTACACCGTCTCCTTGTTCACTATCGCGTTGCTCTCGTGGCTTGCGTTCCGCTGGCGTGACCGTCTGGGTGAAGGCAAGGATGACA
>JBOHRM010000288.1:0-6061 GCA_050732715.1 Longimicrobiales bacterium | reverse complement strand
GTATCGCCGCGACCCACTGGCTGTCCGGCGACAGCACCGTGTCGGGCGGCGGGCCACCACCACGGCCGCCGCCGCCACCCCTCCCACCGCCGCCGCGGCCACCGCCCTGCGCCGCGCCCGTGCGCGTACACTCGTAGCTCGACAGCGTGCAGCGGTATGCCGAGCCCGACAGCACAAACGTCACCGCGGACAGGTCGTCCTCCACCTCGAACCGCGAGCCGCGGCCCGTGAACGGCAACGTCAACGCCGTGAACGCGCTGTCCGTCGCCACCGAGACCGCGGCCGCCATCCGCGCGTGGTCGAACAGCGGCGCCTTCGATGCGGCCGCCGCGTCGAAGAGCAACCATTCGTTGCCGCCCTCGACGCTGCGGCCGTACCAGAACTGCGCGCCGATCCATGTCGGGCTCGATGGCTGTCCCACGATCAGCGGGCCGAACCGGTCGTCCACGCTCGCAGCGCGCTCGTAGTCGGCGGCGGTCACCTCCGTCTGCGCCGCGCCCGCGGAGGGCGCCAGCGCGAGCACCGCCGCCAGAAGCAAGGCGCATCGCGCGCGCCACGCCCGGGGCGGGTCGAATCGGATCGGGCTCATCACAATGTGCCTCCGCATCTGAATGGACCGGGCTGTCGGTCGGCCGTGGCGCGCCCCTGCACGCGGTCGGGCGCCGGGCTTCGCGTCGGGCGTACCGGTGTGGGTCGCGCTGGCCGGGCCGCCGTATATTTTATCCGATTTTGCCGCCTCGCGCCAACAGCCCCGTCGCAGCCAGGGCGCGGAGGCCCACATTTCACGCGGAGCTCGCGATGCACATCCGGCCAACCGATCGCATGCGCCCGACCCGTGGCGCCCCCCGATTTGCCGATTGCGCCATCCGTGGCGCGGTCTCGCACCCGCGCCGAGCACGGTCCTCGCCGGTCGCTGTGCTGGCGGCCGCCGCGGTCCTGGCCGCAGCCGTGCTGCTCGCGAAGCCGGCGCACGGGCAGCGGTTCTCCGAGGCATTGCTGGACGCGTTCGAGCTCCGCAACCTCGGCCCGTTCCGGACCGGCGCGTGGGTGACGGACTTCGCAGTTCCGGCCGCGCCGGGGCGCGAGCATCGCTACACGTTCTACGTTGGCACGCGCAACGGCGGCGTGTGGAAGACGGTGAACAACGGTACGACGTTCGAGCCGGTGTTCGACGACGTGGGTCCGCAGACGATCGGCGCGGTCGCGCTCGCGCCGTCGGACGCGAACGTGGTGTGGGTCGGCACGGGCGAGCACTATCTCGCGCGCTACACGTACGCAGGCGACGGCGTCTATAAGTCGACGGATGGCGGCGCGACGTGGGGGCACATGGGCCTCGAGGAGACGCACCACATCGCGCGCATCATCGTGCACCCGACGAACCCGGACATCGTCTACGTCGCGGCGATGGGTCACCTGCACGGACCCAACCCGGAGCGCGGCGTATTTCGCACGGCGGACGGCGGCGCGACGTGGGAGAAGGTGCTGTATGTCGATGATCGTATCGGCGTCATCGACCTGGTGATGGCGCCGGGCCAGCCGGACGTGCTGTACGCGGCGACGTACGAGAAGGAGCGGTACCCGTGGACGTATGTAGTCGGTGGGCCGGGCAGCGGCATCTACAAGACGACGAACGGCGGCCGCGACTGGGCCCGTCTGAGCGCCGGCCTTCCCGGCGGGATGATCGGACGGATCGGGATCGACGTGCATCGCGCGGACCCAGGCATTGTCTACGCGGTGCTCGAGAACGCGAACCCGCGGGCGGGCGACGGTCCGGATTCGATGCGCGTGCGCGGCGGCTGGGGCGAGATCTACCGTTCCAATGACGCGGGCGCCACGTGGCGGATGATGAGCGCGCCCGACTCCAACGTCGGCGGCAAGGCGCCGTACTCGTTCAACATGCTGCGCGTCGATCCGGCGAACCCGGAGCGGTTGTACGTCACGAGCGACGCGATGCTGGTGAGCGAGGATGGCGGCCGCACGTGGAGCGATCGCCGCTCGCCGCTGTTCCGTCGCATGTTCGGCGACATCCGCGCCGTCTGGATCGATCCCGAGGACGGCAATCGCATCTTCGTCGGCTCGGACGGCGGTGTGAACATCACGTATGACGGCGGCCGCACGGTCGACTACCTGCCGAACCTGCCGATCGGCGAGGTCTACGATCTAGCGTATGACCTGGAGGACTCGTACCACATCTATGTCGGCTTGCAGGACCACGAGTCGTGGAAGGGCCCGATCAACGGCTTCTCGGGGCTCGTGAGCGGCATCGACAGCTGGGTAACGGTCGGCACAGGCGACGGCATGTACCAGGCGGTCGACCCGAACGGCCGCTGGGTCTACAACACGTTTCAGGCCGGTGGCCATTATCGGGTCGATCAGGAGACGGCCGAGCGCGTGCGCATCCAGCCGCCGCGCCGGGAGTCGGGCGATCCGTACCGCTACACGTGGACCACGCCGATCGTGCTGTCGCCGCACGACCCGGCGACAGTCTACACGGCCGCGCAGGTCGTGCTGCGCTCGCCGGATCGCGGCGCCACGTGGCTCGAGATCAGTCCCGACCTGACGACGAACGACCCGGAGAAGATCAATGGCCACGGCAACATCCAGTACTGCACGATCACGACGGTCGCGGAGTCGCCGATCGCGCGCGGCGTCATCTGGGCCGGTACCGACGACGGCCGCGTTCACATCACACGCGATGACGGCGAGCGTTGGACCGACGTCTCGGCCGCGCTCACCGCGGCCGGCGCGCCCGCCGGCTACTGGGTCACCCGCGTCGTGCCGTCGCCGCACGGTGCCGGCACAGCCTTTGTCACGATCACCGGCTTCCATCGCGACGACTTCCGCGCGTTCGTCTACCGCACCGATGACTACGGCGCAACGTGGCGCTCGATCGCGTCGAACCTGAGCGAGGAGCAGCGCGCGTCCGCGAACGTCATCGTCCAGGACCGCCGCAACGCGGACCTGCTCTTCCTCGGCACCGACGGCGGCCTCTTCGCGAGCATCGGCGGCGACCGCTGGGTGCCGTTCCAGAACGAGATGCCCGTGCTGCTGCCCGTGCGCGACGTCGAGATCCACCCGCGCGAGAACGACTTGATCGCCGGCACGCACGGCCGCGGCGTGTTCGTCACCGACATCACGCCGCTCCAGCAGCTGACGGAGCAAATCCTCGAGAACCCGTTCCACCTGTTCGCGCCCGAGCCAAAGGGCCGCCGTGTCGAGACCGCGTGGGGCAACTACCGCCTGTTCGGCCACCGGCAGGTGACGACGCCGAACGAGCCGAACGGCGTGCTCCTCGACGTCTACCGCCGCGACGCCGGCGGCGGCGCCATCACGTTACGCATCACCGACCCGGGCGGCACCGTCGTGCGCACGCTCGAGCAGACTGGCGGTGAGGGAATCCACCGCGTGGTCTGGGACCTGGAGGACGAGGAAGGCCAGCCGGTGCCGCCCGGCGAATACACGGCCACGCTCGAGGCCGGCGACGTCCGCCAAACGCGCACGATGATCGTGAAATCACCGGTCGTATTGCCGCGAGGAATGAATGAGGAGGGAGCTACCCCATGATCGAGCCAAGGCGGCAGCGCGCCGATTCGCCAGGCCGGATTCGCTCAAGAACGGAGGACCTGCCGCCGATCAGCCTCGGGCGACCCTGTGCGAATCCGGCCTCGGGCGACGTTCGAAGTGCACTCTCGAGCGTAGGTCTCCACGCGATGGAGTTCGTGTTCGTCGCTGTGCCGGACCAGCATCCAGTTTTCACCAATATATCGAGGACGGTGCGCTCAGCCGGCCGGTCCGTCGGGAACCAGCCGGATGCCAGCTTCGGCCGGCCCAATTGACTTGCAAAGCCGGCGCGGATTGGACATCCTTGGTCCGGAGTGGCCGCGCCAGCGACGGCGATCCCGCTCGCCTCCCTGTGCATTCGCCCACGTATTTGCAGCCCGCGCCTCAGTTGCGCGCCGGTCGGGGCTATCCGAATTGCGAGCTGCGGCGCCATGGAAATACAGAAGCACCGCCCCAGCGACGCTGCCGAGGACTGCCGGCCGCGCGCTCGTGGGTGAGCCAGAGCCAGTCGCAAATCGCCCGAGCCGGTTCCACGACGATGGGACTGACGGGCCGGAGGTGTGTCCAAAGCAACGTTTCAGCGTCCCATGGCCCGACCGTTCTGGGGAACGGCCTACGGGGTCATGGTCGGGTCATCAGGGCAATTCAAGGCAATAGGCCACTCGGCTCGCATCCTACAACGACCAACTATGTGCTCTCGCTTGCGCATCCTTGCAGCCGGCCTCCTGTTGCTGGGCACAGCAGCCTGCGTCGGCGACCGCCACTCGGACGGGCACGTGCGGCAATTGTCGTTTTCCTCTGCGAAGGACACCGTTGTGCTTGAAAACCGGGACGATCATGTCGTCGCTGAACTGACGGACCTGCTGGAGTGGCGCGGCGACCTGGTCATCGTGGACGCGAAGGAGAACAACATCAAGGCGTACGACGCGTCGAGCGGCGGACTCGTGAGCGTGCTGGGCCGGCGCGGGACGGGGCCCGGCGAGTTCGTCTCCCTCGTCGGCGCAGTCGTCACGCCCGACGGTGAACTTGCCGTCCTAGATGCCCTGCTTCACCGCGTTACGGTTTTCGGTGGAGATGGAGAAGTTCCGCAGTTCCTGGTCCGTTCCCGGCGCGTTCGGGACGGGGATCGACGTTCTCGCGGACGGTGACCTGCTCATGGCCGGTCGGCTCGTTGGCGAACGGAGGGTGATCAGCGACTCGGCGGTGCACCGCTTCACGCCCGACGGTCAGCGCGTACGCGCCTACTTCGTCCCGCCCGAGCCTGTGCAGTTCGGCGAGAGCTCCATGAACGCGATGAAGGCGATCGTCGTCGATTCGACGATCATTGGTCTCCAGCACACAACGAATGTCGCGGTTCTCCACGACCTGTCCAGCGGAGCCGAACGTGCGGATTCTCTTGGCGGTAGCTTCTACCGCCCCCTTGCATGGACGCTCGAACCGCCGTCGCCGCCCGATGCTGTTATCCAAGAGTGGTTCCGCGATCAGATCATGGCGTGGTGGCTGCGCGATCTGGACGAGGGCGTATACGCCGCGGGTTTTCGGGTATGGCTGGATTCGCTGGACGACTGGCGGACCCGTTGGGTTTTCGCAACGCCGAAAACCGGTCCATTCGTGGAGTCGGAGCTGACCGATGCGCACCCGGCGTTCATTCATGATGGACGCCTGTACTCCGTCAGGATTCGACCCGATGGGCGAACGGAGCTGATCGTCGGGGAAGCGCCACCACTGCCGGACCGAGAGTAGGGAGGGGTTGTGAGCACGGAGCTGAACGGTGTCGGCCGCGCACCTACCGCGATGTATCGGATTCTGCTAGCCGGACGACCGCACGTTGACCACGATGGTATTCGGAGCACCTCTCCGAGAACGGGCGCTCGATCGCTTTCTAGCGCCAGCGCATTATGCCATCTCAGCCGGGATCCGGCCAACGCTACCGGAACCTTAGCTCCGTCGTCCTAATACCGCATACGTTGATGACGCAAGTGGTGGATCTCGGCTCTGAGCCAGACTCGAGTAAGCTGAAAGCGGCGACTCTGCTCGTTGACCATTTCGATGAGCCTCGCGGCTGGCCAAACCTTGAATCAGCGCGCGATGAGGTTGCGCGCGTTCTTCGCGAAGGTTTTGCGTTCGCCGCGATGGACGGAAACGATCTACTCGGCTGGGTCGGTGGCCTTCCAGAGTATCATGGCCGTGTATGGGAACTCCATCCTATGGTCGTACGTCGGGAGCACCGACGGCGGGGGATCGGTCGAACACTCGTCTCCGCTTTTGAGGCGGGTGTGGCCGACCGCGGAGGTCTCACGATCACGCTGGGTACGGATGACGATTCGGGCATGACGTCCCTGTCCGGTATCGATCTCTACACCAATATCCCGAAGCATATCGCGGAGCTGCGTGATCTGGGCCGAGGTCACCCATTCGGATTCTATCATAGACTCGGGTTCGTGGTAACCGGTGTGATGCCCGACGCCAATGGTCGCGGGTTCCCCGACATCTATATGTC
>JBOHRM010000287.1:0-3701 GCA_050732715.1 Longimicrobiales bacterium | reverse complement strand
GGTCGGGCCCGCGCCGCTCATCGATCCGCCGGGACGGATGTGCGAGACGCCCGGGAGACCGGCCCTACCTTCGCGTGAAAGCCCGTTCGGCGGCGGCGGCAACAATAGGTCGAGCAGTCGCTCTTCGACGCGCTGCTGCGCGACCTCCTCGACGTCGGCTTCGCGCTCGTCGCGTACCATGCCGACGGCGACGTCGACGAGATCGCGAACCATGGACTCGACATCGCGGCCGACGTAACCGACCTCCGTGAACTTCGACGCCTCGACCTTCACGAACGGCGCGCCGGCGAGCCGCGCGAGCCGGCGTGCGATCTCGGTCTTGCCGACGCCCGTTGGGCCGATCAGGATGATGTTGTTCGGCATGATCTCATCGCGCAGCTCGTCATCGACCTTTTGCCGACGCCAGCGGTTGCGTAGCGCGATGGCGACCGCGCGCTTCGCGGCATCCTGACCCACGATGTATTTGTCCAGCTCGGCGACGATCTGGCGCGGCGTCAGCTCGTCGATCCAGTCGACCGCCGGCTCCTGTGCAGCCTCGGGTACCGGACTGCTCTCACTCACAGCTTTCACGATTGGCTCCAATGCTGTTCCCGGTTCCCGGGAACCGATTTCTACGGCTCGAGCTCCAGTACGGAGATGTTGTGGTTCGTGTAGATGCAGATATCGGCCGCGATCTCGAGCGCGGCGCGGACGATCTCGGGCGCGCCGAGCTGCGAGTTCGACTTCAGCGCGCGCGCCGCGGCGAGCGCATAGCCGCCACCACTCCCGATCGCAACAATGTCGTCATCCGGCTCGACCACGTGGCCGTCACCGCTGACAAGGAAGAGACAGCCGCGGTCCGCTACCGCGAGCGCCGCTTCGAGGCGGCGCAGGTAGCGATCGGTCCGCCAGTCCTTGGCCAGCTCGACCACGGCGCGTGGCAGGTTGCCCGGGTACCGTTCGAGCTTCTCCTCGAGCTTTTCGAACAGCGTGAACGCATCGGCAACAGAACCGGCGAAGCCGGCCAATATCTTGCCATCTTTCAGCTTACGGACCTTCTGCGCGCGGCTTTTCATTACCGTTTCGCCGAGCGTCACCTGGCCGTCGCCGCCCAGCGCCACCTTGCCGCCGTGGCGGACGGCGACGATGGTCGTCGCACGCACGCGATCCCGTTCGCGAGTCAATTCGTCATGCCTCCTGGTTGTTCCCCGACGGTGCAGTACCGCAAATTAGGGCGCGGGGTCCGGGGTTGCACGGGCCGGTAACGGCGAAAAGGCGGGCGAAGGCGAGCCCGCGCATCCCGCCACGCACGCCCACCACCCGAATTCTCCATCCTGACGATCACGCCCGCGGGTGCGCGGTGTCGTAGACTCGCTTGAGCCGTTCCATCGACGTGTGGGTGTAGATGCGTGTCGTCGAGAGGCTGGCGTGTCCGAGCAATTCCTTGACGGCCAGCAGATCGGCGCCCGCATCGAGCAAGTGGGTCGCGAAGGAGTGCCGCAGCGCGTGTGTAGACACGCCGGCCTCGCCGGCGACGGCGTCGAGGAAACGCCGGGCGATGTTCTGGAGTTGGCGCGCCGAGAGGCGGGTGCCACGCTCGGTGATGAAGAGCGCGGTCCGGTCGGCAGCGACGCGGCTGTTCGACAGCCGTCCGGCGAAGCGCGCGCGGCCCAGCTCGTAGCGGCGCAGCGCGTTCACTGCTGCGCGCCCGACCGGGACGATTCGCTCCTTGCGGCCCTTGCCGCGCACCTTGACACGCTCGCCGACGAGGTCAAGGTCACCCGTGTCGAGCGCGCGCAGTTCGGAGAGGCGGATGCCCGTCGAGTAGAACAGCTCGACGATCGCGTGGTCGCGCACGGCACGGAACCCACCCTCGGCGGAGCGGTTCTCGGCGAGCGCGAACAATCGATCGATCTCATCGCGCGTCAGCCATGCGGGCAGGTGTCGTTCGAGCTTCGGCGAGCGCACGGCCCGTGCGGGGTTCGCCTCGACGACGTCCTCACGGTGCAGGTATCGGAAGAAGGAACGCACGGCGGACATCCTGCGCGCGATGCTGCGGCGCGCGAGGCCGCGCCGTGACAGCTCACCCATGAACGCGCGCAGCATGAGCCGGTCGACGCCGGCCCACGTCCACGCTTCGCCCGCGAAACGGCGCTCGACGAACGCCGCGAAATCGGCGAGGTCACGGCGGTAGGCGGAGACGGTGTGAGGGCTGAGCTGGCGCCCGTCCCGGATGTAACGCAGGAATGCGTCAATGGCTGCCGGTTCCCGGTTTCCGGTTCCCGGTTCCTTGTTCCCCGTTTCGGATGGGCTCGCCACTCCACCCGGCCCATCCCGTTCACCGACCTCGGTCAGCTTTGCCGTCCTCGGTTGCGGGTTGCGGGCTCGTCGACGGGCAAGGGCAATCGAAACGTCAGGGGCGCTTCGCTCTGGCGTGCCGCCGGGCCGTCCCTCGCGCGGCCGCCTTCTTCGTGGCCGCCTTCTTGGCGGTGGCCGTTTTCGCGGGCTTGGATGATCCGGACGCATTCGCGCCGGCCGGCTCGACGCCATCGTCGGTGGGTGTGAGCTCGGTGCCGCAGGTCGGGCAGCGGTAAAACTCGCCGCGCGTCTTCGTGACTTTCGCGACCACGAACGGTGAGGCGCACTCGGGGCACGCGATCGGGACGGGCCGGTCCCAGCTCGACCAGTCGCAGTCGGGGTAGCGCGTGCACCCCCAGAACGGCTTGCCGCGGCGCGTGCGTTTCTCGCCGATGGCGCCTTCGCCGCACTGAGGGCATTTCAGCCCTGGGATCGTGCGCGGCTGCGTGTGCTTGCACTCGGGGTAACCGGTGCAGGCGAGGAACGGACCGAACCGGCCGTCGCGTTCGACCATCTCGCGGCCGCAGCGCGGGCAGCGCTCGCCCGTCGGCTTCGGCTCCGCCTTGGCCGGCTCGTCGATCGGAGCGGTGTAGCGGCACTCCGGGTAGCCGGTGCAGCCGAGGAACCGGCCGAACCGATTCCAGCGTACCGTGAGCGGGCGCCCGCACTGCGGGCAATCGCCCGCGTCCGCCGCGACGACCTCGCGGACGATATCGGCGCTACGGCTCGATCCCTGATCGAGCTGGCGCTTGAACGGGCCGTAGAACGCCTCGAGCACCTCGCGCCACTCGAGCTTGCCCTCCTCGATGCGATCGAGCTCGGACTCCATCTCGCTCGTGAAGCCGACGTTGAAGAGGTCGGGGAACACGCGCACGAGCACGTTCGCCACGGTCTCGCCGAGCGATGTGGGCTGGAACCGCTTCTTCTCGAGCTCGACGTACTCGCGGTCACTGAGCGTCGCGATGATCTGCGCGTACGTGGACGGCCGGCCGATGCCGAGCCGCTCGAGCTCGCGGACCAGGCTCGCCTCCGTGAAACGCGGCGGCGGCTGCGTGAAGTGTTGCGCCGGTACGATGTCGTTGACCACGCACGTGTCGTTGCGCTCGAGCGGCGGCAGCGGCGCCAGCTCGTCGAGCGTGCGATGGTCGCCCTCCTCGCGTGCCTCCTGGTAGAGCCGCGTGAAACCATCGAATTTCAGGATCGAGCCGGTAGCACGAAACAGGTAGCGCCGGCCGCTCGTCGCGTTCAGATCGAAGTCGACCGTCGTCGTGTCGTTGACCGCGGGTGTCATCTGGCCGGCGACGAAGCGCAGCCAGATCAGCTCGTAGAGGCGGGCCTGGTCGCGGTCGACGAGCGAGCGGACC
>JBOHRM010000286.1:0-2369 GCA_050732715.1 Longimicrobiales bacterium | reverse complement strand
CGTTAGTTCCATGGGTCAACCGGGTATGGGATGCTCATCGTCGCCCGTGCCTGCGTCTCGCGTGCCGCAGGCAACCGCGGTTAGCTCAGCTCGCCACGAACGACCGCGGCGTCTCGGTGCTCGCGCGCGCCGGCTCGAGCGCATTGATGATTAGCCATAGCATCGATCGCCCGGCGGGTCGCACCACGCATCACGGGCCTGCTGCCACCGCTCATCACGGGCCCGCCGCCGCAGTATCGCCCCACCTCGCTTCCGCAGCTCGCGATCGGTCTCGGCGAGCCCGTAGGACGACTCTTCGTTGATGATGAAACCCCGCGGTGGAGGCTGGTACGGAATCGGAGAGCGCGATCCAGGTTGCGCTAATCCGTCACCTGGTCGTGGAGGGTGGCGCTCAGCTGAGCGGTGGCGCGGGGAGTGAGACCGCGTGCATCGGTGTCTGGACCGGCAGAGACAGCCTCAATGCCGACCCACCCGAGGGCGTGCTGGATGCTTTCCGTGACCCGCCGATCCGGGCTGCCTCGGAGTGCCAGGTTGTCGGAGAGGAAGACGTGATCCTCTCGTATCGTGCCCACACACCTACGGGTGAGGCTGCGGTCGGCTACACGATTGATCTGGAATCGATCAAGTACGAAGACGACCGAGCTCTCGTCCTGGTCACTTACGACGAGGCGAGCCTCAGCGCGGGTAGCTGGGAGTGCCTCCTCGCGAAGGCGGACACGGGTTGGGTCGTTCAGCAGTGCACGGGATCGGCGGTCTCGAAAAGGATGTCGCTCGCGTCCGGGCCTCGCCGGGAGTGGGCGTGTGGGTCGATGTGCAAGAGCGGGAAACCGGACTCGAACCGGCGACCTTCTGCATGGCAAGCAGACGCTCTACCAACTGAGCTATTCCCGCGGCACTGTTGTAACGTAAAATGAGATCCAGCGGCAGGTCAACCGCTTGACGCCGGCGCGCGGCCAGACGGTCATGCGCGTTGCCGCTCCGGTCGCGCGGCTTCGGCGGCGGGTGCGGGCATCTCGTGCAGGAGCGCCCACGCAAGAAACCCGGCGAGCGGAGCGCAGAACGGTCCGTCAGCGATCCGGCCGGTGGCGGGATCGTAGGACTCACCCGCGACGCCGCCGTCGAGCTCGAGCCGGCGGAGGAGGCGGATCGCCTCCTCTCGGCGCGGCGTGAGCAAGTCCGCGCACACGGCGGCGAAGGCAGGCGTGCGCGGCCGGGCTCGCGTCGCGAAGCCGGGGTAGGAGGCGTTGCCGAGCCAGAGCGGATACTGCGACGAGTGCAGCAGCTCCATGGTGTTGGTCCATATCGGGTCTTCGGCGTCGCAAAAGCCGAGGTACGGCAGCAAACGCAGGCTGCCAGCGGGGTCATCGTAGACCAACACGGTTCCGTGCAAGTCGCTCATGTATCCGATGACGCGCATGCCATCGACCTCGACGGTGCAACGCTGCCACAGCGCGGCGGCGATCTCATCGCCGGCGCGTTCGAAGCGCAGCGGCGCGTCGCCCGGCCTGCGCCGCCACAGCCGCGGCAGTGCCTCGGCGAACCGCCACACGAGCACGTTGTCGTACGCGACGAACGGGGGGTCGGCTTTGTCGCCTGACGGCAGCAGCTCGGTCGCGACGAGGAAGTGCTCGGGGTCGAGACGGTTGAAGAGCGCGTTGTCGAGCTCGCGCAGAACATCCTGGAGCAAGGGCTCGTCGAGCACGGCGTCGTCGTTCGTGTCGCTGACGTATCGGTCGAGCGCGATGGCGTAGGCGGCGAGCTGATCGAGGCAGAGGCCGGGCTCGATCACGCCGCCGTCGAGGTAACGTGTCCGCTGACCCGGGTGGTGCGAATACTGCTCGAAGCTGCGCAGCAGCGCTTCCCGCGCGACGAACGGATCTGCGGCGGTCAGGGCGGGCAGCAGCCAGAGCAGTGCTTCCCGTTCATCGAACACGGCGCATGCGCCGTGGGACGGGGAGCGAGACCGCACGAGATAGAGACGGTCATCGTCGATGGCGCGCGCGACGCCGGCGTAGTACGCGAAGAGCAGGTTACGGTTGAGCAACGCCGAGATCGGGGCGTTGTCGATCTTCCGCGCGAGGCGGCTGAGGTCGAGTCGGGCCAGGCGCAACAGCTCGTCGGCGCCGAGCTGGGCATGGTGTCGGGCGGTCGCGAGCGCGCCGTCGCGCTCGGGCGCGGCGCCGATGTAGAACGCCGCGACGGCGGATCGGCCGGCACGCACGGTCAACGCGCGCGTCAGCTCGAACTGAAGCAGCTCGCCGTTCATCGCGACGCGCTCCTCACCACTTTCGAGCTCGGTCATGGCGGCCGGATCGAGCGCCGCCCGGTGGCTCGCGTCGCCGTCCGCCAACACGGCGACTGCCGCGGTC
>JBOHRM010000285.1:0-5065 GCA_050732715.1 Longimicrobiales bacterium | reverse complement strand
CCTGGTGGGTGGGGGCTGCGCGGCGAGCTGGTCACGTATCCGCCGGCCGAACGCGCCGATCACCGGCGCGCCGTTGCCAGTGACGCGCAGGAGCCTCGCCGAGGTGGACGCGGGGGTGTCCGCCACCGCCCGTGCTCGGCGCGAGCCGTTACCGGTCCCGTCCGATGGCGCGTCGCCGGGTCCGCCTCGAAGCGCCCAGAATCCCGCGACGCCAGCCGCCACCGCCGCGACGCTCAGTGCCGCGGCGATGAGCTTCGGCCGGGCCTTCGGGAGCGCCGTTCTCGCCATCCTCAGAACGCCTGGCCGATCGCCACATACAGTCGGAACCGGCGCAGGAACGACGGCGTCGCGGGTCGGAACCGCTCTTGGATCAGGATCAAGTCGTCGGTCTCGGGGTCCGCCAGGAACAGCGGCCCCACCACCGGGTCGTTCGGGTTGTACGCCAAGTCGACGCGCACCGGCCCGACCGGCGTATGCACCCGGACCCCCACGCCGGGCGTGACCTTGATGTCGTTCAGGCTCGCGGCCCACAACTGACGCGTGGTCACCGCGCCGGCGTCGACGAACACGGCGAGCCGCGCGATCCGCGACAGGAACGGCGAGGGCAGCCGGAGCTCACCGTTCAGGATCAGCAGAGACGTTCCGCCCGTCGGCACGAATACCGCGGCCTCCAGGTCGGGCACTATCCCGCCGGTCTGCGGATCGATGCTCGGCGTGCCGTTCTCATCCGTCTCGATCTCTTCGGTCACGTACAGTCCGGGTCCCAGCTCGTTGGGACCGTAGCCGCGTACCGTCGTCGAGCCGCCCGCGAAGAACCGGTCCTCGGGCGGCAGGAAGTCGAGCGAGTCCGCGGGCGAAGCCGACCTGAACAGGTCGCCCGTCCGGATCGACGCGGCGAGAACTACGCCCGAGCGAAGCTGCCGATACCTCGAGTAATCGACGGTCCAACGCACGAACGTGACGTCGGACCCGAGCCATGATGGCGCCCACCCCAGCCGAGTTCGCGCGATATGCCCACGGGTCGCGTTGATCGGCACGTCCGTTCGGTCCTGGAGCAATCCCGCCGCGAGAACGTTGCGCCAGCGAGAGGCCTCGAGCTGGCCGATCGTCTCGGGATCGCAAACCAGAAACGCGCCGCAGAACAGCACAGGATCGGCGAACGTCGCGCCTCGCTGAATCTCCACGCCCGTATCGAAGTACGTGCGCGGACCGATCCGCCGCGTCACTCCGAAACGGCCGCCGATCGCCTCCCGCTGGTAGATCAACGGCTCCGATTGGCGCTCGGCCAGGAGCCTCAGCGAGAGCGCGTTCCGGGCGCTCATGAAATACGGCTGCGTCAGCTCGGCCGAGAGCCCGTAGTCGAGGCTGCTCGCAAACGTGTCCGCCTCGAACGCGGTGCAGACGGAGCCACCCAAGCCTTGGCCAATGCCGACCTTGTCCGTCGTTCCCTCGAGCACCAGTCGACGTCCGCCGCCATGGAAATTCCGACTCTCCCAGCGCGCGAGCGCGCGAAAGCACTCGACGCTGCCCCAGCCGATCTCCGCGTCGACCTGATGCACCGTGGCCTCCGCGATCTGAACCAGCACGGTGGCTCTCGAGCCGTCACCGGGCTCGACCTGGAGCGAGTCCGGCGCGACCGCCACCGTCGCGAACTGCACGATCGGCAGCGCGTAAAGGTTCTGCGCACTCTCGACCAGCCGGGCGAGCCGTAAGGTGTCTCCATCACGCACGTTGAGCTGCCGGAGCACCGCCCGGCGGCTCAGCGCCTCCGCGCCACGCACGAGGATCGAGTCGACGGTAACCACAGGTCCCGTAATCACATCCAACGTCGCCTCGGCACTGTCCGCGGCCGCATCGACATCGAAATTGCGCAGAATCTCCGCGCGCGCGTAACCCTTCCACTGTACCGCGCGGAGCACCGTGTCGGCCGACGCGGCAAGGTCAGTCAGGTTGAAGATCTCGCCCGGGCGTGACGGCAGGCGCCGCGCCAACGAATCCGCGTCGAAGACGCCGTCCACACCCGTGATCGAGAGCGACTTCAAGTAGGCGGGCGCGGCGCGCTCGATATCGAACGTCACGCGGACGCCCTCGGCCGTCTCGGCGAGCTCCGGCCGAACCGTCGTCCCGAAATAGCCCTCGCGCCGATAGAACAGCGTCAGACGGTTGACATCTTCACGGACGGCGCCCGGTGACAGCTCGTGGCGCTGGCGGCCTACGCCTGTGAAGGGAATACAGATCGGCAGCCCGAGAAGCGAGCAGCGCGTCGGTCGCGTCGCAATGATCGCCTGTAGCGTGTCGGAGCTGAACGGCTCGCCGCCCACGAAGTCGACATCGGAGATGTTTTGGCCGGCATACGCGTTGAGCCCGGGAAAGTCGTCGTCGGCTCCCGACCGCGCGGCGCACCCCACGAGCGCCGGAACGAACGAGGCCACCAATACCGCGCCCACCACGGAACCCTTGGATGGCGTCCGATGCATATCCGCGATTCCGTCGGTTGCCCCGGCGGCCCGGAGGATCGAAATGCCTCGGCCGGAACGCAAGCCTCACGCCATTGACGAATCCTCGCCACGCGGATATCTTGCATGGGGCTGCCACGCCGCACCGCCCACACCGTAACGCAGTGTGGGCGTTGCTGTTCCGTCAACCGAAGAGTGAGTGCCGATCCCGATGGCTCGCCATCCGACCGCCCGACGCGCGCACCGTCCCGCGCCGTCCGACGACGACGCGTTCATCGAGCGGGTGCTGGAAACGTCGGTCTGGGCCAAGACGCACCAGCGCTTGCTCGTCTGGGGCGGAATCCTCGTCCTGATCCTGATCGGCTCGTTCTTCTGGTACCGGAACTACCGCGCCACGCTCAACGCAAACGCCGCCGCCGACCTCACGACCGTGCGCCAAACCGTGATCAGCGGAAACCACGCGCTCGCCGTGAGAGACCTCGAACAGTTCCTCGCCCAGTACGGCGGGACGACATCCGCCGCGGAAGGCAGGCTCATGCTCGCCGAGGAATACCTCGCCACGAATCAACCGCAACAGGCGGTCAACGCCGTCAGCGAGCAGGCGCTGCACCTCGATGAACCGCTCGGCCCACCCGCCGCGTTCCTCGTCGCCGCCGGCCTCGAATCCGTCAACCAGTTCGAGCGCGCGGAGAGCGTGCTGCTGCGCGTGGCTAGCGAAGCGCCGCTGACGTCCCAGAGGGAACGGGCCCTCGATGCGCTCGCCAGGAACCGCATGGAGCGGGGCGACGCCGCCGGCGCCGCACAGGCCTACGATCAGCTTCTCGAAATGCTGCCCGACAACAGCCCGGCTCGGCCCGTCCACGAGATGCGGCGCGCCGAAGCACAGGCGCGGGCGACGGCTGGGACGTGATGGGTTGCGGGTTGGGAGTTGCGGGTTGCTGGGCCGCTCAGGAATGTGGTGACGTTTTCGTCGCCGCACCTTACGAAACAGAGTACCGAGAGTACTAAGCCGTTTTGCGTTTCCGCGCGGACGGCCGCTTCTTCGCGGACTCGCTGTCGGCGCCCGCCGCCACCTTGGCCCGCTCCGGTGTGGGCTCCGGCTTCTTCGCGCCGGCAGCGCCCTCGACGCTTCGCTTCAACAACGTCATGATGTCCACGACGTCCGACGCCTCTTCTTCTTCAGGCGCTGCCTCGGCAACGAGCTGGGTGTCTCCCGCGGCGATCCTGGCCTCGATCCGCGCCAGTAGATCGTCACGGTACTCATCCCGGTACTTGTCGGGCTGCCACGTCTCGACCATCTGCTCGACCAGCAGCTCCGCCATCTTCAGCTCTTTCTCGCTGACGCCGAGAACCGCGAGGTCCTCACCCGGAATCTCAAGGTCGTCCGAGCTGCGAAGCTCATACGGATAGCGAAGAATCTCGAGCATCAGCATCGGGCCGCGCACGATCACCGCGGCGAGATACTCCCGCGTCCGGATCACCACCCGCGCCACGCCCGCCTTGCCCGTGCGCTTCAGCGTCTCGCGGAGCAGGGCATACCCCTTGTTGCCGTGCTCCGAGGGCGCCAAGTAGTACGGCTTGTCGAAGTACAACGCCTCGATCTCCGTGGCATCCACGAAATCCACGATCTCGACCGTCCGCGTCGCCTTCGGATTCGCCTGCTCGAAGTCCTCATCCGTCAGCACGACGTACCGGCCCTTCTCGTACTCGTAGCCTCGAACGATCTCGTCCCAAGGCACCTCTTCGCCCGTGCTCTTGTTGTAACGCCGGTATCCGATCGGCGACATCGTCCGCCGATCCAGCTGGCTGAACGAGACACCATCATCCCGTTGCTCCGCCGAATACAGGCCGACGGGGATGTTCACCAGACCGAAGCTGATGCTGCCTTTCCAGAGCGCACGCGCCATGACCGCTGATCCTCCATGCGGAACGATTCATTTCATCATACAACCTTGCTCCGTATCCGTGCCACCTTTCTTCCGGGGCGCTCATCACTGCCGAACGGATTTCAATCGCGGAGGGCGCAGAGAACCGCCGAGGACGCTGAGCGGACGAACACGCACTTCCGCGTCCTCTCCAATCCTCGGCGACCTCGGCGAATGAAATTCCTTTCCTTGCAGGTGTTCGCCCGAATTGGCGGGCGGCGCGCTCGTGGCCGCGAGTTCGCATAATATACATTATGTAAAATTGAGCGCGGGAAATGACTCCAGGACCGCCGCGCGGCGGCGAATCATGGGCTAGCTGAGTGGCCGGCTGACATTGCGGATTACGACGAATCGTCATGAGAGGGCATTGGAGGGGTGTCGGCCTGTTTGGATTATGTCAGAAAATGAGATAGGAGCTTACATATCAGGCGGCACATCATGTGGAAAGAGCCAGGGGCGCCCGTGGATAGTGACGAATCGACACGCCGGACGGCGAACTAGTGCGATGGCGCGGGCGATCGGTCGAGCTGGCGTCGGAGGACGTCCATGAGGGTCGCTGTGGCCGAGGGCAGCGCTGCCTCGCGGTCGGCCTTGCGGTCGAGGTGTGGGAGCCGGATGGGCGGGCCGAAGGTGATCGTGATCGGCCGGAACTGGACCCGGGAGTCCCAGCGTGGCCAGGCGTCG
>JBOHRM010000284.1:0-1842 GCA_050732715.1 Longimicrobiales bacterium | reverse complement strand
GCGCGAACCCGGGTGAGCGCCTCGGAGGGGTTGTCGCGGATCTCCGCGACGGCGTCTGCGATCGCGGCCGGATCCTCCGCGGGGACCAGCCACGCCTCGGCCGGCGAGAGGACATCGGGCACGCCGCCGGCACGGGTGGCGACGATCGGCACGCCGGCCGCCATCGCCTCGAACAGCACGATGGGCGTGCCTTCGGTCCGCGAGCTGAGGATGAAGACATCGAATGCCGGGAGCACGCTCGCGGCGTCGGACAGGAGGCCGTGCCAGGTGATGCCAACCGCGACGCCGAGCGCGGTGGCCTGCCGCTCGAGGGCCGGCCGGTCCAACCCCTGTCCAACGATCGACACCGCGCACGGCTCACCGTCGAGCCGCCCCGAAGCCCGGAGGCGGGCGAGCGCGTCGATCAAGACGCCGGCCCTTCTCGCGCGTCAGCCGTCCGACCCAGGCGATGCGGAAGCCGTCCCGCGGCACGCCGAGCTCGCGGCGCGCCACGGCCCGGTCCGAAGACGGCTGATCGCCGGACCACGCGTTCCTCAGGATGGTGAGGCGTTCGGCGAGGACGCCGTCGCGCGCGATCACCGCGCCGATCGGCGCCGACACCGCCACGACGCGGTCGAACCGCCGGAACGCCGCCCGTTGCACGCGTTCATACAACCTGCCTCGCCATGTGTTGCCGATGAACCCGTGCGCGGCTGCAACGGTCGGGATGCCGAGCCCTCGCGCCACGCCCGCGTCCATAACGTCGGGCCGGTAGCCGTGCGTGTGAACCACGTCCGGGCGAACACGCAGGCAGAGGTCGCGCACCAGCGCCCGCTCGCGCCGGTATGCCCGATCGGGCACCTCGAGCACGTGCACGGCCGCACCCGTCCCGGCCAATGACGTGAGGAACGCGTGGTTCGGATCCGCGGATGAAAGCACGGCCGCGACGCGCACGTCGTGACCCGCGCGGCTGTGACCGCGGGCCAACGCTCGCACGACCCGTTCGACACCACCCACTTCAGCCGGTGCTACGATGTGAAGAATGGTGATGCGGTCCGCTTCGTTCGATCGAAGAGAGTCCATCGGGCCGCCGCAAAGGCAATCTTGGTGCCAGACGCCGCCTTCCTTGCCATGGGCTCGGCGGGTGGGAAGGCCGAGACCGCGCGGTTCGCCCACCGCGCAGCCGCGCCACCCCAGGCACGCGCTTTGCTGCGCCTCGCGGTCGACGCAGGAACCTCCACAATATCCCTCGGTGTCGGTACGATGCCCTTCCGACCGGAAGCCGGGAGACGAGAGGGGTACACGCGTCGCGGATCATCGATAAATTCAGCGTTTCACTCGAAGCGGTTCGAAGCTTACAACGTGCCAATGTCGCGAAACCACGAAATTCGCCCGAACCTGTTCATCATCGGCGCCGCGAAATCGGGGACCACCTCGTTGCACGACCATCTCCGGCGGCACCCCGAGATCTTCATGAGCACGCCCAAGGAGCCCGGCTACTTCACACCGGGCGTGGCGTACTATCCCACCAGCACCGAATGGTACCTGAGCCTGTTCAAGGATGCGGGTGACGCCAAGGTCGTCGGCGAGTCGAGCACGCACTACACGAAGCTGCCGTCCTACCCCGGTGTAGCCGAGCGCATCGCGCGGTTCTGTGATGCGCCCCGCTTCATCTATCTCATGCGGGACCCGATCGACCGGATCATCAGTCAGTACTGGCACGGGATCCGTCAGGAGGTGCAGATTCGCGGGATGCTCGAGGCGATCCAGGGCGAGGTCGATTTCAAGGCGTTGAGCGACTATGCCATGCAGCTCGAGCCGTACTTCGAGACGTTCGGCCGCGACCGTGTGCTCGTGCTGACG